>NZ_JAPSHI010000046.1:0-13206 GCF_031180005.1 Paenarthrobacter sp.
TGTTCTACACGGGTGTGAACCACAAGATCGGCGAAACGCACGACGGCGCTTCGACCACTGACTGGATGGAACAGGAAAAGGAACGCGGCATCACCATCACGTCTGCCGCCGTGACCTGCTTCTGGGAAAACAACCAGATCAACATCATCGACACCCCCGGTCACGTGGACTTCACCGTTGAGGTTGAGCGCTCCTTGCGTGTCCTCGATGGCGCCGTTGCCGTGTTCGATGGCAAGGAAGGCGTGGAGCCGCAGTCGGAGACTGTCTGGCGCCAGGCTGACAAGTACAACGTTCCGCGTATCTGCTTCGTCAACAAGATGGACAAGCTCGGCGCTGACTTCTACTTCACCGTCGACACCATCATCAGCCGCCTCGGTGCCAAGCCGCTCGTTATGCAGCTGCCCATCGGCGCCGAGAACGACTTCGTTGGCGTTGTAGACCTGCTGTACATGCGTGCACTGGTTTGGCCCGGCGACTCCAAGGGTGACGTCACCATGGGTGCCAAGTACGAGATCCAGGAGATCCCGGCTGACCTCAAGGAAAAGGCCGAAGAGTACCGCGCAAACCTCGTTGAGGCTGTTGCAGAGTCCTCCGAAGAGCTCATGGAGAAGTACCTCGAGGGCGAAGAGATCAGCGTCGACGAGCTCAAGGCCGGCATCCGCAAGATGACCATCAACTCCGAGATCTACCCGGTGTTCTGTGGTTCAGCCTTCAAGAACCGCGGCGTGCAGCCGATGCTCGACGCTGTTGTGGACTACCTGCCGAACCCGCTTGACGTTCCGCCGATGATCGGTCACGATCCCCGCGACGAGGAGAAGGAGCTTACTCGTAAGCCTTCCTCTGAAGAGCCGTTCTCGGCTCTCGCGTTCAAGATTGCTGCCCACCCGTTCTTCGGTCAGCTCACCTTCATCCGCGTGTACTCCGGTCACGTTGAAGCAGGTGCCCAGGTGGTCAACTCCACCAAGGGTAAGAAGGAGCGCATCGGCAAGCTGTTCCAGATGCACGCCAACAAGGAGATGCCCGTCGAGGGCGCTACTGCCGGCCACATCTACGCAGCGATCGGTCTGAAGGACACCACTACTGGCGACACCCTGTGTGACTCCAGCAACCAGATCGTCCTTGAGTCCATGAGCTTCCCGGAGCCCGTGATCTCTGTTGCGATCGAGCCGAACACCAAGGGTGACCAGGAGAAGCTCTCCACGGCTATCCAGAAGCTCTCGGCTGAGGATCCGACCTTCCAGGTCTCCCTCAACGAGGACACCGGCCAGACCATCATCGCCGGTATGGGCGAGCTCCACCTGGACATCCTGGTGGACCGCATGCGCCGCGAATTCAAGGTCGAGGCAAACGTTGGCAAGCCGCAGGTTGCTTACCGCGAAACCATCAAGCGTGCTGTTGAGCGTCACGACTACACGCACAAGAAGCAGACCGGTGGTTCCGGCCAGTTCGCAAAGATCCAGATTGCGATCGCACCCCTGGACACGTCCGAAGGCGAAATGTACGAGTTCGAGAACAAGGTCACCGGTGGCCGTGTTCCCCGCGAGTACATTCCGTCGGTTGACGCCGGTATCCAGGATGCACTGAACGACGGCGTCCTGGCCGGTTACCCGGTCGTCGGCATCAAGGCCACGCTGATTGATGGCGCATACCACGATGTTGACTCCTCGGAAATGGCGTTCAAGATCGCCGGACGTATGGCTTTCAAGGAAGCCGCACGTAAGGCGAACCCTGTTCTGCTTGAACCGCTGATGGATGTCGAGGTCCGCACCCCTGAGGAATACATGGGTGAAGTCATCGGTGACCTCAACTCCCGCCGTGGGCAGATGCAGTCCATGGAAGATGCCCAGGGCGTCAAGGTTATTCGTGCACACGTTCCGCTGTCCGGCATGTTCGGCTACATCGGTGACCTGCGTTCGAAGACCCAAGGCCGCGCTGTTTACTCCATGACGTTCAACAGCTACGCCGAGGTCCCGAAGGCAGTTGCCGACGAGATCATCCAGAAGACCCGCGGCGAATAGTCCTGGCGACTGTTCCAGCGACAAAACTCGGGTGCGTTTCCGATCTCCGGAAATTCGCCTGGTGCAGGTGGCCGTGGCCCGGTTAGATGCAGCCCGGTCAAGCCGGGCCCGGCCATCTGCGCGAACAGGCTCTAGGGACTAGTATTAGTTCCTGAATCTGCAATTTCACCAATCCAAAGCCCCCCAAGTAGACTTACTTGAGTTTCTGCCGCGACAAGCGCGGTTGAAGGGTAAGTCATTTGAAAACGTTCTAGGAGGAACCTGTGGCAAAGGCAAAGTTCGAGCGGACTAAGCCGCACGTTAACATCGGTACCATTGGTCACGTTGACCACGGTAAGACGACGTTGACGGCCGCCATTTCCAAGGTGCTGTACGACAAGTACCCGACTCTCAACGAGCAGCGCGACTTCGCGTCTATTGACTCTGCTCCCGAAGAGCGTCAGCGCGGCATTACCATCAACATCTCCCACGTTGAGTACCAGACCGAGAAGCGCCACTACGCACACGTAGACGCTCCGGGTCACGCTGACTACATCAAGAACATGATCACCGGTGCTGCACAGATGGACGGTGCAATCCTCGTGGTTGCCGCCACTGACGGCCCGATGGCTCAGACCCGCGAGCACGTTCTGCTTGCCCGCCAGGTTGGCGTTCCCTACCTGCTGGTCGCGCTGAACAAGTCGGACATGGTTGACGACGAAGAGCTGCTGGACCTCGTTGAAATGGAAGTTCGTGAGCTGCTCAGCGCACAGGGCTTCGATGGCGACGACGCTCCCGTAGTCCGCGTTTCCGGCCTGAAGGCTCTCGAAGGCGACCCCGTTTGGGTCAAGTCCGTCGAGGACCTCATGGAAGCTGTCGACGAGTCCGTTCCGGACCCCGTACGTGACCGTGACAAGCCGTTCCTGATGCCGATCGAAGACGTCTTCACGATCACCGGTCGTGGAACGGTTGTTACGGGCCGCGCCGAGCGTGGCACCCTGGCAATCAACTCTGAGGTCGAGATCGTCGGCATCCGCCCGATCCAGAAGACCACCGTTACCGGTATCGAGATGTTCCACAAGCAGCTCGACGAAGCATGGGCTGGCGAGAACTGTGGCCTCCTGCTCCGCGGTCTGAAGCGTGATGACGTAGAGCGTGGCCAGGTTGTCGTCAAGCCGGGTTCCATCACCCCGCACACCGACTTCGAGGCTAACGTCTACATCCTCTCCAAGGACGAAGGCGGACGTCACAACCCGTTCTACTCCAACTACCGCCCGCAGTTCTACTTCCGCACCACGGACGTAACCGGCGTTATCACCCTGCCGGAAGGCACGGAAATGGTTATGCCTGGCGACAACACTGAGATGACCGTTGCGCTCATCCAGCCCATCGCCATGGAAGAGGGCCTCGGCTTCGCAATCCGCGAAGGCGGCCGCACCGTTGGTTCAGGACGCGTTACCAAGATCATCAAGTAGTTCTTGCTGATCGTGGAGCGGGTGCCCTTATAAGGCTCTCGTGAACTTTGAAAAGCCCCGCTGCTGGTGCAGCGGGGCCTTTCTTTGCTACTGTAAATCCATTCAATGGATTTATTGCAGCAGGGCAATGCACTGGTCCCTCTAGCTCCCCGAATGCCCACAGGAAGGTCCCGCCATGTCGATGGCTTACCAGATCATCGAATTCCTCCTGATTGGGGGAGCGTTTCTGCTGATTGGCTTCCTGTGGGGACGAAAAGCAGGCAACAAAAACGCTGTGGAAGCCCCGCGGCAACTTCCTCAGCGGGCGGAGTTCCCAGGAGTCTGGTCCTTCCAGGCAGGCTTCCAGGCCGGACATCTCCAAGGCTGGCGGGATGCGATTGCACAAGCAGCGGCTCCAGCGGCTACACCTCGCCCACCTGAGGTGCGGCCGGCATCCGAGCAGGCACGGCGTGACCTGGCAGAAGATGGCTTCACCTTTCACCCCGAATCAATCAATCCCAGCAATTTCCCACCCGCAGGCAGTCGCTTCGTGAGCGAGCAGGACCGTCCATGGATGCCCTTGGCTGGTCCAGTTCCACAGCCGTCGACGACGATGCCCACACCTGGGCTGCCCTCGCCCGTAACTGCAGCGGCGACTTCCAACCCGGCTTTGTCACATCCGCCCGCGCCGCGTCAGCAGCCATGGCCGACTCCCCCGGAATCCGAGGAGGAACGGCGGGTGCGCAAGGAGAAACGGGACCGCCAAAACATCAACATCACGCTGTACATTGCGAGCCTCCTCCTTGTTGCCGCCGGCGCTTTATTCCTGGGCACCAATCTCCCGACGCTTCTGAAGTTTGTGGGCGTATGTGGCATCACGGCCCTCTTCTACATTGCGGGGTTTGTGCTGCACCAAAAGGTTCCCAGACTGCGCCCAGCGGCTGTCGCCTTTGCCGGAACCGGCCTTGCTCTTATCCCTGTGGTGGGCCTTGCGTTGTACAACTTTGCCCTGCAGGACGGGCCCATTGCCTGGCTGACCACGTCGTTGCTGGGCCTGGCCGCCTACTCGTTTGCTGCGGTCAGGCTGGAGAGCCGTGTCCTGGCATACTTGTCGCTGACCTTCGTTGTCTCCAGCACCTGGTCCGGGGTGTCCGTTTTGGGCGGGGCCTTGGTCTGGTATTTCACCGCAATGATCGGTCTGGCAGTGCTCCTGACGCTTGTGACTGCGGTTCGTCCGCGGTGGCTTCCCCCGCTGTATATAAGGCCCCTGATCCAGTTGCATCCGCTGGTGGTTCCGACTGTAGCTGTGTCCGTCAGCTCGGTTCCGCTCCTGTTCACCAAAGCCGAATACGCTCTGGTGATGTTTCTCTGCGGCCTGTATCTGGCCGTGGTGGCCGCCCTTCCGGGTCGCTTCAGGCTCCTGAACTTCTATGGTGCGCGGGCAGCACTCACCATTGCAGGTGCGGCCGTCGTCTGGGAGTTGACGGATCGTCCATCCTCCATGGCCCTTGGGATCTCCGCCTTGCTGGCAATCCAGGCTTTGGTTGTCGGATTTGCCCGTCCGCGTCTGACGCAGTGGCTCGCAGGGGGCAGCGGTCGTTGGAACCGGGATGCCGCAGCCACATTCGCTCTCCAGCTCGTTGGCTCGTGGGCCTGGGTTATCTGGGCCGGGTTCGAAGCAAATTACAGTCCGCCTGCTCTGCCCGTCTGGCTTCCCTTGTTTGCTGCCCTGCTGATCGGAATGGCACTGGCGAGCCGGCTGCTCGGAGTAGCCGAATGGATGCCGGTGGCGACGATCATGGCTGCCGCATCTGTAAGCCCCCTCTTGGGAGAGTGGCAGTTGGCTATTTTCCTCATCCTCACAGTCCTGTTCTGGCTGGCCCGGGCGGCGCGGCCTGGAGCCGGACGCGGCTACTTTGTGCTCGGCGCCCGTGTCGCAAGTACGGTGGCTGTCCCGCTCGTGGTGTTTGAGCTGATGGGGGAGTCGTCCCAGCGCATCGTGGGAGCTCTGCTTGCCTTCATCCTTGCGCTCGTGGCGCAGCAACTGCTCTCCGCAGGATTGCTGAAAGACGGTGTCCCCACAGTTGCCCCTGGCCCCACGCTTGCAGGCAGTCTGGTTGCCGCGTTGCTCGCTGTGATCGCGATGCCGTCTTTCGATGACAGCGCGGGCAAGGCCGTCACGGGTACTGTACTCCTCGTTCAACTTGCGGCCGCCCTCCTCGTCGGCTGGCTCCTGTTGTTGAACGGCCGTCTGATAGCGCCAGACGAGGAACATGGAGGAAGCCGCGGGCGGTGGATCCCCACGGTAGGCGAGCTGATGCCATTGGCGGCTTCCCTGATTCTCGTGCCGCTGGCCTTTGTCCAGATCTCCTTGTCAGTGGGAAACATAGCTCTGCTGCTGACTGCGGCCTATTTAACCTCATCTGGCGCTAGGCTTTCCGCCATTCAACATCGCTGGACGTATTGGTGGATGGCCCGCGGCATGTTGACGGTGCTGGGCCTGACTGTTTTTGAACAGATCACGGATGCGGCAGGGCCCTTGGTTTTCGCCGGTGAAAACATTACTCCGTCCCTCGTGGCTGTCCTTGTGCTGGCGGCGCAACTGGTTTTTCCGTTGGCGTCCTGGCACTTATCACCCAGCCGGGCACCCGGCCATGGGGTCTTGGTGGCAGACGTAGCTGTGGTCTTGGGGCTGCAAGCTATTGCCGTGCTGCTGCTGGGATCGTCAGCGGACAATTCGGGCACAGGCTGGCCGGGTACTCTCTGCGCTGTTGTGCTCGCGGTGAGTGCTGCAAGCTCGGGGTTCGTTCTTCGCGCGAATATCGCGGCCGCATCTCTTGCTCCGCTGGTTTTCGCCTTTCTGCTGGTTGCCGGAAGCGACAAGCTCTTGGACGTTGAACTCATCCTGGGAATCCTTACGGTCTACAGCACGGCCATGGTGATGGTGAGCGAAGGAAGCCGGACCAAAGGCGCCTATGTCCTCGGTGTACGCGTATTTTCAGCTGCATTGGTCGTCGTACTGATTCACGACATCACAGGTTCTGCTTCGGCAGTAGCCGTGTCACTTGCACTCGTTCTTGCCGCCCAGCATGCGGTTCGATGGCTGATGCGGTACCGGCTGGCGGAGATTTCTTACCAGCAGGCTGCCGTTTGGGCCACCTTGGCTGCTCAGGCAGCGCTGCCGATTCACGACATACTGCTGGGACGGCTTTCCTCCGGACAGGACGCTGGAAGCCTGCGCTGGGTGGTTCTCCTGGAATTGCTGCTGCTGCTGGCCTCGGCGGTCATTGCCAGCCGCTCCTTCAAGGCCAGTGGCGCCATATACCTGACTGTCTACGCCGCCGTTTTCGGTGTGGTTGCTCTCGGGCCGCTGCTTCGCTCAGGGGCAGGGCCGGACCAGCAGGCCGTTTTCCTGGCAGCCGCCGTATTGAACCACGACGGCGTTGCCTTGGTACTGCTCGCTCTATCGCTTGCGGGTGCTGCTTTCGGCATCGTCGGCAGAGGACGGCATCTTGCCTCCGGCAACACCAGCCGGAGCGGGGTCGCCTACAGCCACCGGCCGAATCCCGGTATCGAAAACCGGCTTTGGCTGGCAGCTGCTGGCTCCGCAGCAGTCACGGCTTGTGCGGTGTCGCCGTTGGCTTCCGATTGGATTGCCGGTATGTCCATCCTTGTTGTTTCCGTCGTCTGCTTTGTGGCTTCCCATCTTGAACGGGTCGGGGCTTTGTACCCGCCGGCCGCGGTTGCCGCGCTGGTTGGTGCTCACCTGGCTGCCTTCAACATGGTCTCTGTCGGAGAGGACCCCTGGGGTAGCTATCTTCCGTGGCTGGCAGGGTGTGGACTTGCTGCCTTCGTCATGTACCTCGGGCGGTGGGCCAGCCACCAGCAGCTCGCAGCCGACCCCGTGCGGCGTTGGTCATTGGCTGGGGGAGGAATCGCCGGCCTGGCTTTCGTAGCAGCAGCTGGGATGGGGGAAAATGCAACTGCCGGAGCTTCGGCTGCGCTGGTTGCCGCCGTGTCCCTCGCCTGCTGGCTGGAGGCGCCTGGGAGGATCCGGCGGCTGGCAGGGGAACTTGGCTCCCTCGCAGTTACCGCTTCCATCCAACGTGCAGTGCTGTTCAATGGCGGACAAGGTCAGGGACCGGACCCGTTCTGGGCAGCTCAGTGGTTCGTGATTCTGGCCGCAGTGCTCGCTGCGTTGAGGTTCATGGCTGGCCAAACCATGCCGGCCCGTGTAATTCTGGGCGCGGGAGCGGCGCTGTTGTCGGCAAGTGGTGTCGCCATGGTCTTTGGTGGTACTCAGAGCCAGCAGCTCTGGGTGCTGGTGCTCCTCGCAATCCTGCTGCTGGTCGGTGCTGCCCGTAACGAAACTCTCTTCGTCTGGTGGGGAGCGGCCGGCGTCACGCTCTGCCTCATGTGGGCGATGCGTCAGTACACCTTTGCTCTTCTGGCCCTCATGGCCGTCGCCCTCATCATCTTTGCGGTGTGGCGGCTGAACCGGACGAAGCCAGCCGCGGATGATTCTTCGGGCACGTCCGGAGCCTTCGGAGTTTCGGCTCCCGGCACACCGGAGGGGTTTCAGCCGCCCGCCGCGTCCAGCCCTCCCGAACGGGCGCAAAACGGCAAAGAACCCGTCGGCGGCCCCTGATAGTGTTGGTTCCGACGAGAGGAGCCGGCATGGGTTGGCTGATATTCCTGGTGGTAGCTGTAGTTGTTGTAGCCGGAGTTTTTTGGGCGAAAAACCACTTCCGCCAAGAGATTGACCGCGCAAAACGCATCAACAGGGCAAACAAGAACAAGTAGCCCGATTTTTTGAGGCGGCGCCGGGCGCTGGTTAGCAGGTTCGCCTATGAAGCTCGCCGCGCCCGGTTAAGAGCCTGCAGCCAGTAGAAGGACTCCTTGGGGGTTCGCTCCAGAGTGTCAAAATCCACATGGACAAGACCGAACCGCTGGGAGTAGCCGGCGGCCCACTCGAAGTTGTCCAGCAGCGTCCAAACGTAGTACCCCAGCAGTTGCACGTCCTCGGCGATTCCTCCGGGCGCGGTAGCGTCAAGGGCATGGCCCAGGTGGCCTGAGAGGTAACTGATCCTGTCGGCGTCGTCGATCGGGCCCGACACATGATCGGGTTCAGGGAAACTCGCACCGCTCTCCGTCACGAACACAGGCGGCAGCGCTGTGCCATATCTGTCTTTGAGTTCCCGCAGCAGGACGCCGAGGTGCTGCGGCGCCACAGGCCAGCCGAATCCGGTTGTGCCGTACTCGGGGTAGCCCACCTCGTGGAAGGGCATGCGGGCGACGACGGCGGCAGTTGCTGGCAGGCTGACTGCGCCGCGGCCCAAGGCGACTTTAACGGGGTAGTAGTAGTTGAGGCCGTAAAAGTCCAAAGGCTGATGGATGGTGCGGAGATCGGCGTCGGAAATTTTTCCCATGGAGCGCAGCCACGGCCGGGCCACGAGCGGCAGTTTCGGGTACCTCCCCAGCAGGACGGGATCTGCATAGATCCTGTTCATTAGTGTGTCGAACACCCTGGCCACGAGCCTGTCGCCCGGCTTGGAGGTTGACGGGCGCACAGGGGAGTGGAGGTTGGTGACGCCAATGCCGCCTTTTACTCCCGCGGCCCTGAGCGCTTGCACGGCCAGACCATGGCCAAGCAATTGGTGGTGGATGGAGGGCAACGCGTTGAACAGCAGGTCCCGGCCGGGTGCGTGGACACCGAGGGCGTAGCCATTAAGGGTCACCGAGACGGGCTCATTGAGGGTTACCCACTGGGCCACCCGGTCACCGAAGCGCTCTGCGGCAGCGGCGCTGTACTCGCCGAACCGCTCCGCAGTATTGCGGTTCATCCAACCGCCCTGGTGCTCCAACGGCAGGGGAGTGTCCCAGTGATAAAGGGTGGCCATGGGGGATATGCCGGCGTCGAGCAGTTGGTCAATCAGGCGGTCGTAAAAATCGAGGCCTTGGCTATTGAAAGACCCGGTGCCACCAGGCTGGATGCGCGGCCAGGAAAGGGAGAAACGGTAAGAATCGACCCCCAGGTCCCGCATCAGCGCTACATCTTCGGCAGAACGGTTGTAGTGGTCACAGGCAACAGCAGGCGAATGTCCGTCCAGAATGGCGCCAGGTTTCTCGGCAAATGCATCCCAGCCGGACGGGCCCCTTCCGTCGGCGGCCAGGGCACCCTCGATTTGAAAAGAGGCCGTGGCCACGCCCAGCGTAAAGCCTGGCCGCAGCCGGCTGGCCAGACTTTGAACAGACACAGGATCCTGCACAGTCATGCCCTTATCTTCCAATCGGCAGTTGCTGAAGGCAATAACCGGCCTGGCGAAATCAGGAGCGAGGGGGTCCTTCCGGGCCTGCATACTCACTGATTCGCTTCTGTGGATAAAATCCGGCATACTAGATGAGTTGTTCAAGCGCTTCTTCGCGTCCCGATCCGGATAATGCCGGGTGTCAGGGTCCAAGTGGAAGACCAAACATAACCCACTCCCCATGGAACTGCGGGCTGCTGCGCCTAAGAAGCGCGACACGCCCGACCGCGGGGGTCGGTTACGTCGGCAGGTTGAGGAACCCGGAAACGTCCGGATTCAGCTTGTGCGGCGGGTGGTAGTCACGACTTCAAATGCTTCGGCAGCCACATGCAACACGAAAGTAAACAGGGCAGCCCTAATTCGGGGGAAGCTACAGACTGAAAGAGAGTCAGGCGACATGGCGGGACAAAAAATCCGCATCCGGCTGAAGTCATATGATCACGAGGTCATTGACGTTTCAGCACGGAAGATCGTTGAGACGGTCACGCGCGCAGGCGCAACGGTTGTTGGCCCGGTGCCGCTTCCGACGGAGAAGAACATTTACTGTGTTATCCGCTCTCCGCACAAGTACAAGGACAGCCGTGAGCACTTCGAAATGCGTACTCACAAGCGTCTGATCGACATCATCGATCCCACGCCGAAGGCCGTCGACTCGCTTATGCGTCTCGACCTGCCTGCCGACGTGAACATCGAAATCAAGCTGTAGGGAGGTGCTGAGAGACTATGACCGCAACCCGTAACGTAAAGGGCCTGCTGGGCACGAAGCTCGGCATGACCCAGGTCTGGGACGAGAACAACAAGCTCATCCCCGTAACTGTGGTCCAGGCTGACTCGAACGTCATCACTCAGCTGCGCAATGCAGAGACTGATGGCTACGTCGCCGTTCAGATCGGCTACGGCCAGATCGATCCCCGCAAGGTCACCAAGCCGCTGGCTGGTCACTTTGAAAAGGCAGGCGTCACGCCTCGCCGTCACGTCGTCGAACTGCGCACTGCAGATGCTGACTCTTACGAGCTGGGCCAGGAGCTTTCAGTTGAGCTCTTCGAAGCCGGCCAGAAGATCGACGTCGTTGGCACCACCAAGGGTAAGGGCTTCGCCGGTGTTATGAAGCGTCACGGCTTCCACGGCGTTGGAGCTTCCCACGGTGCCCACAAGAACCACCGTAAGCCCGGTTCAATCGGTGGCGCATCCACCCCGAGCCGCGTCTTCAAGGGCATGAAAATGGCCGGCCGCATGGGCGCCGTTCGTCACACCACGCTGAACCTCACCGTTCACGCGGTTGACGTCGAGAAGTCGCTGCTCCTGATCAAGGGCGCCGTTCCCGGTGCCCGCGGCCAGGTCGTACTCGTACGCACTGCCGTGAAGGGAGCCTAGTTCAATGACTAGCACTGTCAAGGTTGACCTGCCTGCAGAGATCTTCGACGTTCAGACCAACGTGCCCTTGCTGCACCAGGTCGTCGTTGCACAACTCGCTGCTGCTCGCCAGGGTACCCACAAGACCAAGACCCGCGCCGAAGTTTCCGGTGCCGGTCGCAAGCCGTTCAAACAGAAGGGCACCGGCCGCGCCCGTCAGGGTTCAATCCGTGCTCCTCACATGACCGGCGGTGGCGTTGTCCACGGCCCCACACCGCGTGACTACAGCCAGCGGACCCCCAAGAAGATGATTGCTGCTGCACTGCGCGGCGCGTTGTCTGACCGCGCCCGCAACGGACGCATCCACGTTGTTGCTGAACTGGTTGCCGGCACCAAGCCGTCCGCCAAAGAAGCACTGGCAACACTGCGCGGCGTTTCCGAGCGCAAGAACCTGCTCGTTGTCATTGAGCGCGCCAACGATGTTGCAGCACTCTCCGTGCGCAACCTCGAGGAAGTTCACGTTCTGTACGCAGACCAGCTGAACACCTATGACGTTCTCGTTTCTGACGACGTAGTCTTCACCAAGGCTGCCTACGAAGCATTCGTTGCTGACAAGGCTGCAAAGAACGAGGAGGATGCCAAGTGAGTGCAGCCACCATCAAAGACCCCCGCGACGTCGTGCTTGCACCTGTCGTGTCGGAAAAAAGCTACGGCCTGATCGATGAGGGCAAGTACACCTTCCTGGTGGACCCCCGCTCGAACAAGACCGAGATCAAGCTGGCCGTGGAGAAGATCTTCTCCGTCAAGGTCGAATCGATCAACACCATCAACCGTGCCGGTAAGCGCAAGCGGACCAAATTCGGATGGGGTACCCGCAAGAACACCAAGCGTGCGATTGTCACCCTTAAAGAAGGCACTATCGACATCTTCGGCGGTCCGCTCGCGTAGCGGAGACCACTTTAACGAGGAAATGAATTATGGGAATCCGTAAATATAAGCCGACTACCCCGGGCCGTCGCGGCTCGAGCGTAGCGGACTTCACTGAAATCACGCGGTCGACGCCGGAAAAGTCGTTGGTACGTCCGTTGCCCAAAAAGGGTGGCCGTAACAACTCCGGTAAGATCACGACCCGTCACAAGGGTGGTGGACACAAGCGCCAGTACCGTCTGATCGACTTCCGTCGCCACGACAAGGACGGCGTCAACGCCCGCGTTGCCGAAATCGAGTACGATCCGAACCGCACGGCTCGCATCGCCCTCCTGCACTACGTTGATGGCACCAAGCGTTACATCATCGCGCCGAACAAGCTGTCCCAGGGCGACTTCGTAGAGGCAGGTGCCAACGCTGACATCAAGCCTGGCAACAACCTGCCCCTGCGCAACATCCCGGTGGGTACCGTTATCCACGCAGTTGAACTGCGTCCGGGTGGCGGCGCCAAGATGGCACGCTCCGCTGGCGCTTCTGTACAGCTCGTCGCCAAGGAAGGCCGTTTCGCCCAGCTGCGTCTGCCCTCCGGCGAAATCCGCAACGTCGATGTGCGCTGCCGCGCAACCGTCGGTGAAGTGGGCAACGCTGAGCAGTCGAACATCAACTGGGGCAAGGCCGGCCGTATGCGATGGAAGGGCGTCCGCCCGACCGTCCGTGGTGTAGCCATGAACCCGGTTGACCACCCGCACGGTGGTGGTGAAGGTAAGACCTCCGGTGGACGTCACCCGGTCAACCCGAACGGTAAGCCTGAAGGCCGTACCCGCCGCCCCAACAAAGAGAGCGACAAGCTTATTGTTCGTCGCCGTCGTACTGGCAAGAACAAGCGATAGGAGCCTGGACACATGCCACGCAGCCTGAAAAAAGGTCCTTTCGTTGACCAGCACCTCTTTGTAAAGGTAGCCAGGGAAAACGAAAAGGGCACCAAGAACGTCATCAAGACCTGGTCCCGCCGCTCGATGATCGTCCCCGACATGCTCGGCCACACGATCGCCGTGCACGACGGACGCAAGCACATTCCGGTGTTTGTCACTGAGTCGATGGTCGGGCACAAGCTCGGCGAATTCGCTCCCACGCGGACATTCCGCGGCCATGTCAAGGACGACCGTA
>NZ_JAPSHI010000066.1:0-3547 GCF_031180005.1 Paenarthrobacter sp.
ATGTGTTTTCGCTGCTCATGACCGGGAACATCAACGGACGCAAGCTCACCACCCGCGAGCTGGATAACTTCTTCTCCCTCCTGGTGGTGGCCGGCAACGAGACCACCCGCATGGCCCTGTCCCATGGCCTCCTTGCCTTCGCCCAGAACCCGGACCAGTTCCGCCGCCTCAAGGAAGACCCTTCCCTGCTGAACACTGCCGTGGAGGAAGTGCTCCGGTGGGCCACACCCATCCACCACTTCCGCAGGACCGCGCTGGTTGACACCAAGATCGGCGAAACACCGATCAAGGCCGGAGACAAGGTCCTCATCTGGTACGCGTCCGCGAACCGGGACGAAACCGTCTTCGACGCACCCTACACCTTCGACATCGGGCGCAAGCCGAACCCGCACGTGGCCTTTGGCGGCGGCGGCCCCCACATCTGCCTGGGCAACAGCCTGGCCCGCCTGGAGCTACAGATTGTCTTCCGCGAGCTGGCCAAGCGGGTTGAAACCATTGAAATTGACGGCCCCGTGCACCGGCTTCGCTCCAACCTCACGCACGGCATCAAGGAACTGCCGGTCCGTCTGACGTACGCCGCCTGATTCCACTCCACTTACATGCCAGACAAGGGAAAGCCATGACATACGACGCAGTGATTTCGGAAACCTCGCACGAGATTTCGCTTGCCACGCAAGCCTTCATCGAACGGACCCAGGGACTTCGAATCGGCACCGACACGGACCGGGAAGCCACATCGGGGGCCACGTTCCAGTCCATCAACCCTGCGACCGAGAAGGTTCTTGGTTCCATCGCTTCCGGCTCAGCGGAGGACGTTGACTCCGCCGTTGCCGCAGCCAGCGCTGCCCTGTCCTCCAGTGACTGGGGTACGGCGAGCCCTGCCACCCGCGCCCAGTACCTGTTCGATCTGGCCGACGCGGTCGATGCCAACCGTGAGCAGCTTGCTGAACTGGAAACGCTGGATATGGGCAAGCCCATATCCCAGGCACTGGAAGACGTCGGGGGCGTGGCGGCTGTCTTCCGGTATTACGGCGGCTGGCCAACAAAGCTCGAGGGCTCCATCAACCCCGTCCGCCAGCCCTATTTCGGCATGACCCAGATAGAGCCTCTCGGTGTCTGCGGTGCCATCACACCGTGGAACTTCCCGCTCGTTATGGCCTCGCATAAGATCGGTCCTGCCTTGGCAGCCGGCAACACCATGGTCATCAAACCGGCTGAGGTCAGCAGCTACTCGACGCTGCTTTTGGCCGATCTCGCCCGTCAGGTAGGCCTGCCCCCGGGAGTGCTCAACGTCGTCACCGGGCCCGGGCGCACTGTGGGACAGGCGATCGTTGACCATCCCGACGTCGTGAAAATATCCTTTACCGGGTCCACTCCCGTTGGCCGGCGCATTCTCGAGGCGGGCAGCCGGCAGATGAAGAAGGTCAGCGTTGAGTTGGGCGGAAAGAGCGCGAACATCGTCTTCCCTGACGCTGACATCCGCGCGGCCGCCAAAGGTTCGGCGGAGGCCATGTGGGAAAACGCCGGGCAGGTGTGTGTCGCCCCGACCAGGATGTTCGTGCACGAGGACGTCTACGACGAGCTCGTCGAGGCGCTGGCCCGCGAAACCAGGGCACTGAGGATCGGGGACCCGCTCCTCACAGACACAGAGGTGGGCCCGCTCGTCTCAAAGGACCAATACGTGTCGGTCCAGGAGTACATCGATATCGCACGTTCTGAAGGCGCGCACCTCAGCGTTGGAGGACGGGCCCTGGACCAGGCAGGATACTTCGTCGAACCGACCATCTTCACTGACGTCCGCAATGACATGCGCATCGCCCAGGAAGAGGTTTTCGGACCGGTACTTTCCGTGCTTCGCTTCCGCACAGAAGAGGAAGCCATCAGGCTCGCGAACGATTCAGCGTACGACCTCGCGGCAGCGGTATGGACCCGTGACGTGGCCAGAGCCCTGCGCATGAGCAAGGCACTTAAGGCCGGAACGGTGTGGGTGAATACGCACGGCCGGCTCGATCCCGCGCAGAGCTTCGGGGGCTACAGCAAGTCCGGCAACAGCCGTGAGCTGGGCCGCGAGAGCGTACTGTCCTACACCCGGTCCAAGGCAGTCATGATCGACATGTCCGCCTGAACCACGCGGTGCGGTACAGCCCGCCCCTTCTAGGGGGCGGGCTGTTCGCCGTGGCCCGCGTGCAGTCCGCGGCCGGTATGGATGTGCTCGAAAGCGACCTTGCGCGCCAGCTCGGGGTCCCCGGACTCGGCAGCCTCCACAATGGGGCGGTGCATCTCAGGGAAGTCAACAGCAGTACGGCTTTCCAGGATATCCGCCCACACCGTCGTGGCCATGGCCGTCTGCCAGATGACATCGAACATGCTCAGGAGGTACTCGTTGTCCAGAGCCTCCACCGTGCAGCGGTGAATGGCCTTGTTGACCAGGAACACCTCCATGGCCGTGGTCTGCGGGGCCGATACCAGCTCCTCGTACGTGGACCTCACGTACGTCGCGGCCGCGCCGCCCAGACGTGCAACTTCGGCAAGGGCGAACGGCTCAATAGCTCCCCGGGCAGCGTACTGCTTATCCAGCTCGACATCAGTGAGCTTACGGACAATGTAGCCGCGGCGACCGCCGGGTTCAATGACGCGCTCCATCTCAAGACGATGCAAGGCCTCACGCACGGGTGTCCGACTGATGCCCATTTGGGTCGCCAGATCATCCATCAGCAGCCTTGCGCCGGGACCCAGATCATGTGTCAGGATGCCCTCGGCGATCTGCGCGTACGCGGCATCAGCAAGCGTCTCCCGAGCAAACTCAATCTTCTTCATGGTGTCCCGCCACTTTCTGTTTTTCCCAGCCTACCGGCTATTGGCTTACATCGGATTTGCGTATACCGTATACCTTATTCATTCATTTGAAATCCCTTCTCTTTATCCGGGTCGGACCAATGAAGCGTCACGAACCACCAGGAAGACCAAACTCACGAAGGAGGCGGCCCCATGACCGCACAGATCACCGTCGGCGGCCCTGAGCTCACCCAGGAGCGCAGGCTCGTCACTGAGATCCCGGGTCCCCGCTCGCGCGAAATTCTGGAGCGCAAGGCATCCGCAGTCGCCCGGTCCGTTGGCCATACCTTGCCGATCATTGCTGATGCAGCAGGCGGCGGAACGCTTGTGGACGTGGACGGCAACTCGTTCATTGACCTGGGCTCAGGTATTGCCGTTACGAGCGTCGGCAATTCCAATCCCCGTGTGGTGAACGCGGTTCGTGAGCAGCTGGATCGGTTTACGCACACGGCCTTCACCGTGGTGCCCTATGAGAGCTACATTGCCGTGGCGGAGAAGCTGAACGAGATCACGCCAGGGGACTTCACCAAGCGCACAGCGCTCTTCAATTCAGGTTCAGAAGCCGTGGAAAACGCCGTCAAGGTGGCCCGGCGCGCGACCGGGCGCCAGGCCATCGTGGCCTTCGAGCACTCCTTCCATGGCCGCACAAACCTTGCCATGGCCCTGACGGCAAAGAGCGCGCCCTACAAGCAGGGTTTCGGCCCGTTTGCCC
>NZ_JAPSHI010000047.1:0-13025 GCF_031180005.1 Paenarthrobacter sp.
AGCTGGGCGGTGTCGGCCATGACCCATGGTTCCAGGGCGAGCAGCAATCCGGGGCGCAGCTTGTAACCGCGGCCCGGGCGTCCCATGTTCGGCACATGCGGCTCCTGGTGCATGGTGGAGCCAATGCCGTGGCCCCCGAACTCAGTATTGACGGGGTAGCCGGCCTCGCTGAGGACCGAGCCGATGGCGTAGGACAGGTCCCCAATGCGGGCGCCGGGACGGGCTGCCGCAATGCCAGCGCGCAATGCCCGTTCGGTTGCTTCAATCATCGCGACACTCTCCGCTGGCTTGGACTCGCCCACGATGAAGCTGATGGCCGAGTCTGCTGCGATTCCGTCTTTCAAAACGGCAAGGTCGAGGGTCAGGAGGTCGCCGTCGGCCAGTTTGTAATCCGTGGGCAATCCGTGGAGGACGGCGTCGTTGACGCCCGTGCAGATGTAGTGCCCGAATGGCCCACGGCCGAAGGAAGGAGCGTAATCGACGTAACAGGAGACGGCCTCGGCTTCGAGGATCATGCTCTTTGCCCACCGGTCTATGTCCAAGAGGTTTGTGCCAACAGTTGCACGGCCCTTGAGCGTGTGCAAAATGTTGGCGACAAGGGCGCCGGCCTCCTTGGCGCGGCTAAGTTCTGTGCGGCTAAGGATCTCAATCATGCGAGGCCTTTCGTGTGAAAACCAATAACTATCCCGGCCATATTATCCCGGTATTACAATTGGAGCCATGGTCAGGTTGCCGCTTACACCCGCAGAGGCCGAGCGTGGACAGCGTCTCGGTGCTCTTCTGCGTCGCGCCCGGGGTGAGCGCTCCATGCTGGAGACGGCTCTTGACGCCCGTGTCTCACCCGAGACGCTCCGCAAGATCGAGTCGGGCCGGGTCGCGACACCGGCTTTCCCTACCGTTGCTGCAATTGCCGATGTCCTCGGACTCTCCCTCGATGAGGTGTGGGCAGAAATTAACAGGCCTGAGCACGGTGTTGAGGTAGGCGGCTCGCGTCGGAGCGCCCGCGACTGGTTGGCCTCGTAGACTCAGCGCTTGGGCCGCGCCCGCACATGAAGTCGTTCACCCTGCTGCCCGAAGAGGGTTAGCAGCTCCACTGGTTCTTTGGTGGCGCTGGCAAACCAATGCGGTGTGCGGGTATCAAATTCCGCAACCTCACCCGGTTTCAGGACAAAGTCGTTTTCTCCCAGCACCAACCGCAGCTTGCCGTTAAGGATGTACATCCAGTCGTACCCTTCATGAGACTGGGGCTGGGGGATTTCTTTGCCGGTTCCGCTTTTCAGCACCATTTTGAAGGCCTGGATGCCGCCGGGGCGGCGGGTCAGGGGAACCGCAGTTCCCCACTCGTGAACGTGCGGCTTGAGGTGAATGCGGGGATCACCCGTTTCCGGAGCGTCAATCAACTCTTCCAGTGGCACCTGATGCAGCCTGGCAATGGGGAGGAGGAGTTCCAGTGTTGGTTTGCGTTGGCCGGATTCCAGTCGTGAGAGCGTGCTGACAGAAATGCCTGTAACTTCGGAAGCCTCCGCAAGGGTCACGTTGCGTTGGGTTCGCATGGCACGCAGGCGAGGACCGACGGCGTCGAGCATGGTGCTGAAATCGATAGTCATGCCGTTTAGTTTGCCATATTGGCAAACTTCCTTGCTGATTCCGGGAGATGCTGACCACCATGGAAGGAGCGGCAGAGGGCCGCGGGACACACGTGGAGGCAAGTGAGTATGGAAACAGCGAACAACCGAGTGGGCGAGGAGTATGACGTCGTCGTGGTGGGAGGTGGCGCGGCTGGGTTAAGTGCCGCTGTTACCTTGGGCAGGGCCTTGCGATCCGTCCTGGTGATCGACGCGGGCGAGCCGCGGAATGCGCCAGCAACCGGGGTGCATGGATTCCTGTCCCGCGACGGGATTAACCCCAAAGAACTGCTGGAATTGGGACGGGCGGAGGCGCTCCAGTACGGGGCGGACATTGTGGCCGGTGTGGCGGTTGGGGCACGTTCGACGGCGAACCCCACGGACGGTTCCGATCTCACCTTCGAGGTGGACCTGGCAGATGGCAAAACTGTGAGTGCACGCCGCTTACTTGTCACCACAGGGCTGCTGGACATCC
Source organism: Paenarthrobacter sp. (assembly GCF_031180005.1). Classification (NCBI taxonomy): domain Bacteria; kingdom Bacillati; phylum Actinomycetota; class Actinomycetes; order Micrococcales; family Micrococcaceae; genus Paenarthrobacter; species Paenarthrobacter sp. The sequence continues at coordinate 2,101 of NZ_JAPSHI010000047.1, forward strand.
TGCCCGACATTGAGGGCATCCGGGAACGTTGGGGCCGTGATGTCCTGCACTGCCCGTATTGCCACGGCTGGGAGGTTCGGAACAAAGCGATCGGAATCCTGGGTTCAGTGCCAATGGCGTTGCACCAGGCGTTGCTGTTCCGCCAATGGAGCCCCTACATCACCTTGTTCCTCAATGACATCGTGGAGCCGACGGAAGAACAATGGGAGCAATTGGCTGCGCGTTCCATTACCGTGGTGGACGGTAAAGTCCAGGCGCTGGAAGTAACTGATGACGCGTTGACTGGTGTGGTCCTGGCATCGGGAACGGTGGTTCCGGTGGACGCTGTTGTCACGGGCCCACGGTTGGAGGCAAGGTCCGGTGTGTTGGAGTCCTTGGGCGTCCCCACTGTGGAACACCCTATGGGCGTGGGGACCCATGTCGAAGTGAATCCTCTCGGAGGGGCAACGTCGGTACCCGGCGTATGGGCCGCCGGGAACGTCACGGATCTGACCGGTCAAGTGATGGCCTCTGCAGCCGCAGGTGTCATGGCAGGCGCTGCCATCAATGCGGATCTCATGATGGAGGAGACCAAGAGGGCTGTAGAGGAAGCGCGCCAGTCAGCACTAGCCCACTAAGCCAGTTGATCACAAAGCACAAAACCATCGACGTGAGGGTCCTGTCCGAGGACGATTGAAGGACAGCCACTAAGGAGGTTGGACATGTGCTACGCGTACTATGACGACTTTGAGCGGCGCACGAAGAAGGACTCCGCGCGCAAGCCTGAAGCGCACACGACTGAGGCACCCAAGGATCAGGAACCTGCACAGAGCCGTCCTCGGACGGAAGGTACGCTGTGGACTTTCCTGGCCCGCCGTCGCAGGGAATCCGTGGTTTCAGAACCGAGGATCGACCGCATTCGCGAGAAAGTCCAGGCATCCCTGGACTGATCGAAGAGCCTGAGACGAATCGAAGAAGTAACCCGATCGCAGTAGTAAGCAAAGGAAAGGCGCTGCTCTCGCGGCGCCTTTCCTCTATGGCTTGCTGTAAAAACCAGCCCCTAGGACTTATTGGCCAAGTATTCCCGGGCAGCCGTCACCAGGGCTTCCCTTCCGCGCGTCAGCGTCGGCTGGATGACGGGCGCAAAGTACGGCGAGTGATTCGACGGAATGTCCTCGGGAAGGCGACCCGTTGTAGCCCACTCCTTGAATAAGGAAGGCTCGGCACCACCAAGGAACCAGAAAACCAAGGGAGCGCCGGCAGCCTTTGCCAAGGCCCCCACGTCTTCGCTTCCGGACACAGGTCCGGGGTCTATGATCTGCGTTTCGCCAAACTTAGCCTTGAAAGCTGCGGATATCCGCTCGGTGGCAGTTTGGTCGTTAACGGTCAGGGGGAAGTGCTCTTCGAAATGAATCTCCGGTTCTTTGGGGGCGCCCGAAGCTGTGGATTCACCCTTGGCAATGCGCTCGATTGAACCGAGGATCTTATCCCTGGTTGCATCTCTGAATGTACGGACGCTGAGGCCCAACGTTGCCGTTTCCGGGATGATGTTGTTCTTGGTGCCAGAGTGAATCTGCCCAACGGTCACCACTGCGGAGTCACTGGCGGCGAGCTCACGCGACACAATGCCCTGCAACCGCACAGTGGCCGCAGCAGCCATCAGAACCGGGTCAATGGTGGTCTCCGGACGTGAACCGTGGCCACCCCGCCCATGCAACGTAATGTTGAGGGAATCGGCGGACGCCATGGTGACGCCGGGACGGATACCGAACCATCCGGCGGGGAAGGGGGCCACATGTTGGCCCAGGACAACATCCGGGTTGGGCACTTCGTCGTACAACCCGTCGGCAACCATGGTTTCTGCCCCGCCGCCCCATTCTTCAGCCGGCTGAAAGACAGCGATCAGGGTACCCTGCCACTCATGACGCTGTGCGGCCAGGACCTCCACTGCGCCAACGAGGCAAGTCACATGCACGTCATGGCCGCAAGCATGCATGACCGGCATGTCCTTGCCCTCATGATCAACACCAATCGCTGAGCTTGCGTAGTCCAAACCCGTTGCTTCCTTGACCGGCAAGGCATCCATGTCCGCCCTAAGCATCACCGCAGGACCGGGCCCATTTTCCAGAACGCCCACAACCCCGGTCTTCCCGATGTTGCGATGAACGGTGAAGCCCAGATCTTCGAGATAGCCCGCGGCGATCCCGGCTGTTCGGGTCTCCTGGAAGGACAACTCGGGATGGGCGTGCAGGTCCTTGTAAAGCTCTTCGAGGTCAATGGTCACGAGTCTGCCCTTTTCATTCGACGCTTAGGTCTGGCCAGTGTATCCAGCCCGAAGCTGCAAAGCCTGGGAAGCCCCGGCACACTGGATGGCATGAACGAACCTGAATCAGTCACCACACAGCTATCCACTGTTGAGGAGTGGACCAAGGCCCTGGCAGAATCCAGTGGCTCCCCGGGAGGCGGCGCCGGAACAGGGGTGATGCTCTCCATCGCGGCCTCGTTGACATCGATGGTGGCCGGATACACCGAAGTGGAGGAACATCAGCGCGGACAGCTCACTGGGATCCACTCCCGGGCCCACGAGCTCCGACGAACTGCCCTTCAACTAGCCGACGACGACGCCTCCGCCTCCAACGCCTTCGGCGCTGCCTTCCGCCTCGACCCCGGCCCGGAACGTGACGATGCAATACATCAAGCATCCGTCGACGCCGCCAAAGCATCAGCAGTTCTCGGAGAGCGGGCCATCGACGCCATTGAAGACCTCGGCTGGCTTGCTTCCAACGGAAATCCGGCGCTGATCGCCGACGTCGTGGTTGGTTTCGGAGCCCTCCGCGCAGCCATAGCCGGCGCTCGAACCAATGTGAGCTTCGACCTCGCGTCCCTGACCTCCGCAGGCGCCACACTCGAGGAAGTCCGGGAACAACATCCGGAGCTATGGAACACGGTCAGCCAGCTCAGCGACGCCCTCGACAAGATCGACGAACTAACCGCAGGCGTCGACAAGAAAGCGGCGCCGACCGAAGCTATGTAGCTTCAGTCGGCGCCGTGCTTACTACTGTTCTCTACTGCGCTTTCGGCGTTGTGTTCTCTACTGCGCCTTCGGCACACGCCGGAGTACGACGGCGGCGAGCACTGCCGCGCCGGCCATCAGCACCAGCCCAATCGCCGCAGTGATGTGGACGCCGGACTCGAAAGCTGTCCGGGCGGCCACCGTCAGCGCCTCCGACAATGGGGCCGGAAGGGCAGCCGCAGCATCAACTGCGCCTGCGAGCGTTTCGGTGGACTTGCCGGCCGCTTGCGAGGAGACACCGTCCGGGATGATGAGGTTGTGCTGGTAAGAAGCAGTGAGGATCGAGCCAAGCACGGCCGTTCCCAGGAGCGACCCCAACTCATATCCGGTCTCGGAAATGGCCGAGGCGGCGCCGGACTTGTCGGCCGGTACTGAGGCAAGGATGAGATCGTTGGAGATGGTCTCCGCGGCCCCAACGCCCACTGCGAGTACGGTCAGGGCTGACAACAGGAATACGGGTCCACTGCCGTGGTCACCCACAACCACAATCAGGTAACCAGCGGCGCTAAGCGTCAGGCCCGCGGCCACAACAAAACCAGGCCGTACACGCTTGACCAGCGGCACCACCAGCAGGCCGGCGATGACCGTGGCCAGGAGAGCAGGAATCATCGCGATGCCGGCCTCCATGGGGGACTGGCCCTCAACAAGTTGCAGGTGCTGGGCGAAGAAGTAGATGAAGCCCGTCATGGAGAAAAGGGACAGGACGTTCGCCACGATTGCGGTACTGAACACCTTGTTCTGGAACAAGGAGACGTCCAGCATGGGGCTCTCGATCCGCTGCTGGCGGCGAACGAAGATTATGCCCATCACCACGCCGAAGCCCATAAAGAAGGCTGCGGACGCCCCGAAACCATGAACCGCGAATTCCTTGATGCCGTAAACGAACGGCGCCATGGTGACCACGGACAGGACAATGCTGGGCACATCCACCCGACCAGGATTTGCGTCCTTGGACTCGGGAATCAGCACCCGGCCGAAGACCAGGAGCGGCAGGAGCAGGAAAGCCGCCACCAGGAACACGGCACCCCACCAGTAGTGCTCCACCAGCCAGCCACCGAAGATAGGACCGAGAGCAGCCCCGCCGGAGAAACCGGCGGCCCAGACGGCGATCGCGAGCCGACGCCGGTTGGGATCGGTGAAGATGTTCCGGATCAGCGACAGGGTTGACGGCATCAGCATGGCGCCGAAGACGCCAAGGCCTGCGCGGCCGGCGATGAGCCATTCGGCGGATGGTGCGAAAGCGGTAGCAGCCGAAACCGCCGCGAAGCCCGTGCTGCCGATCAGTAGCAGCCGCCGTCGTCCGATCCTGTCGCCCAGGTTGCCCATGGACACCAGCAACGCGGCCAACACCAACGGATAGGCGTCAACAATCCATAGCAATTGGACACCGCCCACGTCCAACGAGCGGGCGATTTCAGGCAGGGCAAAGGTGAGCGCGGTGTTATCGACGGCCACCAGCAGCACCGGAAACATCAGGAGTGCCAGTGCCGTCCAGTCGCGCCACGGTGCTGCCTGGCCCTTCACGGGATAGGTGGAACGGGGTGCTTGGGTTGAGGACGGCGAGAACATGCAGCTAACTATACCGTCCAGACGGTATAGTTTCAAATAGAAGCCCGCAAGCCTTTAGGGAATGATGGACACATGCCACGAAAACCAGTTGCCCGGGACGCCGTCCTGGATGCCTTCGAAGCCCTCCTTATCGAGGTAGGGGAGCGTGCCGCCACGCTCGACGCCGTTGCCAAGCGGGCAGGCGTGTCCAAGGGTGGGCTGCTCTACCACTTTCCCAATAAGGAAGCGCTGATCACGGCACTTCTGGAACGTCTGGACCTGCTCGCCCAGGAAGATACCGAACAGATGAAGGCTGCGCCTGACGGTTCGGCTGCCTACTTCATCCGCTCCTCGCTCTGGGCAGATACCCCCATGGACCGGGCTTTCGTCGCTGCCACAAGACTGGCCGAAGTGGCCCACGAGGAAACCCGCCGCAGGTTTGCCGCGATCCAACAACAGTGGTTGGACGTGCTCGCTGAGGACGTCGGACCGGAGGTCGCAAAGGCCGTCAGCTACATGGGTGACGGACTCTATTTCAATGCGATTTTTGAAGGCGGACAGGAGGGTGGCAACGCCGGGCGGGAGGCCGACGTCGAAATCCTGCTGGGAGTCCTTGACCGGTTGCGGAAGTAGCGGGTCATCCATTTGCTGCAGGGCACGGCACGTAGGACAATTAACCCTTGTGGCGTGCCCTACACGGCGCCCACGCACAACTGAACATGCCTTTCATCTGCGGCGGGAGAGTCCTGCAAGTAAGTGATGCAGGCGCCGTAGGAGCAAACCCTCCCCAGGAATCTCTCAGGCCCACGCACCGCCGCGGCTAGGCAACTCTGGAAAGCAGCAGGCACTCAGCCCACCTTCGGGTCAAAGAGTGCTGTGCTCACCGACGGTGCAAGCGATGGTTGTTCACGCAACGCGCGGAAACTCTCAGGTCCAATACAGAGCGGGGAGGAACCCAGCCGCTGTGGCGTACCCAAACGCCGCCCAAGTAATGGAGTTCCTTCGTGACGGTTAGTTCTGCCTCCACCACCTTCGTCGATCGGCATATCGGCGCCCGCCGCCAGGCCGACATTGAGACCATGCTCAAGTCCGTCGGTTATGACACTGTTGATTCGCTGGTCGACACCGCCGTCCCGAACGACATCCGCCAGGAAGTTGCCCTCACCCTGCAGAACGCGCTGAGTGAAGTTGAAGTTCTGGCCGAGCTGCGCAAGCTCGCGTCCAAGAACAAGACAGCCGTTCAGATGATCGGCCAGGGCTACTACGACACTGTGACGCCGTCCGTGATTCGTCGCAACATCCTCGAATCCCCGGCTTGGTACACCGCCTACACCCCGTACCAGCCGGAAATCTCGCAGGGCCGCCTTGAAGCACTCCTGAACTTCCAGACCATGGTCCAGGACCTGGTTGGGCTGCCGATCGCCAATGCTTCCCTGCTGGATGAAGCCACTGCAGTGGCCGAAGCAGTCCTCATGATGCGCCGCGCCAACAAGAACAAGGCTGTCCAGGATGGCAAGACAGTCCTCGACGCTGACTGCTTCCCGCAGACCATCGCCATCGTCAAGGGCCGCGCGGAGGCCCTCGGCTTCGAGGTCGAGGTCGCGGACCTTTCTTCGGGTCTCCCGGAAGGCGCCATCAACGGCGTCGTCCTCCAGCAGCCCGGCGTTTCCGGCCGCGTGTTCGATCACTCTGCCGTGATTGCGGACGCCAAAGAGCGCGGCGCGCTGGTTACCGTTGCTGCCGACCTCCTGTCCCTGACCCTCATCACCCCTCCAGGCGAGCAGGGCGCCGACATCGCCGTCGGTTCGGCACAGCGCTTGGGTGTTCCCCTCTTCTTCGGTGGCCCGCACGCCGCCTACATGGCCGTCCAAAAGGGACTGGAGCGTTCCATGCCCGGCCGTTTGGTGGGCGTTTCCAAGGACGACGCCGGTGTCCCCGCCTACCGCTTGGCGCTGCAGACCCGCGAGCAGCACATCCGCCGCGAGAAGGCCACCTCCAATATCTGTACCGCTCAGGCACTGCTGGCCATCGTGGCCTCGATGTACGCCGTTTACCACGGCCCTGAGGGCCTCAAGGCGATCGCCGAAACCGCCCACGGCCACGCCCGCACGCTTGCAGCGTCCCTGAAGGCTGCCGGCGTCGAGGTCCTCCACGGTTCCTTCTTCGACACCATCACCGTCCGCGTTCCCGGCAAGGCTGCTGAAATCGTCGCCGCTGCCGAGGCCAAGGGCATCAACCTGCGCGGCATTGACGCTGACACTGTCGGCATCTCCGTTGATGAGACGACCACTTCCGAGATTGTCGCCGACGTTGCAGCCGTCTTTGGCGCTTCGGTACTTGAGCCCGCGGAAGGCTTCGCGCTTGAGGCTTCCGTGGAACGTACGAGTGACTTTATGCAGCACCCCGTCTTCAACACGCACCGCTCCGAAACCCAGCTCCTCCGCTACATCCGGAAGCTCTCGGACCGCGACCTGGCACTGGATCGCACCATGATCCCGCTGGGTTCCTGCACCATGAAGCTGAACGCCACCGCCGAGATGGAAGCAATTTCCTGGCCGGAGTTCGCCTCCATCCACCCGTTCGCTCCGGATTCCCAGACTGAGGGATGGCGCGAACTCATCACGGACCTCGAATCCCAGCTGACCGAAATCACCGGGTACGACCAGGTCTCCATCCAGCCCAATGCCGGTTCCCAGGGCGAGCTCGCCGGTCTGCTTGCCATCCGCGGCTACCACCTGTCGCGTGGCGACGCGCAGCGCAACGTCTGCCTGATCCCCGCTTCTGCCCACGGCACCAACGCAGCCTCGGCAGTGCTGGCGGGCATGAAGGTTGTTGTGGTGGCCACGGCTCCCGATGGCACCATCGACCATGTTGACCTCAAGAACAAGATCGAGGCCAACCGGGACGCGCTCTCGGCCATCATGATCACCTACCCGTCCACTCATGGTGTGTACGACGCCGACGTCCGCGAAGTATGCGACGCCATCCACGAGGCCGGCGGCCAGGTATACATAGACGGCGCCAACCTGAACGCCCTGGTGGGCCTGGCCCAGCCGGGCAAGTTCGGCGGCGACGTGTCCCACCTGAATCTGCACAAGACCTTCTGCATCCCCCACGGCGGCGGCGGACCCGGCGTTGGCCCTGTTGCTGCCAAGGCACACCTCGCGCCGTTCATGCCGGGTGATGCGGCCTCCTGGACCGAAGGAAACGACGTCCCGATCTCGGCTTCCCGCTTCGGTTCCGCTGGCGTCCTGCCGATTTCCTGGGCCTACGTGAAGCTCATGGGCGGCAAGGGTCTCACGGAAGCCACCAAGTCCGCACTGCTCGCAGCGAACTACATCGCTTCCCGCCTCAACGATCACTTCCCGATCCTGTACACCGGTGAAGGCGGACTCGTTGCCCACGAGTGCATCCTGGACCTGCGCGAACTGACCGCGAAGACCGGCGTCACCGCTGAGGATGTGGCCAAGCGCCTCATCGACTTCGGCTTCCACGCTCCCACCCTTGCTTTCCCGGTGGCGGGCACGCTCATGGTGGAACCCACCGAGTCCGAGGACCTCGTGGAGATCGATCGCTTCATCGAAGCCATGATCACCATCCGCAAGGAAATCGACCAGGTGGCCCATGGCGACTTCGCCGTGGAGAACTCGCCGCTGCGCAAGGCTCCCCACACGGCTGCCGCCGTCGTAAGTTCTGATTGGGACCGCGCGTACCCGCGTGAGCAGGCCGCCTTCCCGGTTCACCACCTCAAGCAGGACAAGTACTTCCCGCCCGTAGGCCGCATCGACGGCGCAGCCGGAGACCGCAACCTGGTGTGCTCCTGCCCGCCGATCGAAGACTTCGAAAACTGAGGACTGATCATGAACGAGAACTACACAGCTCTTTACGAAGAGCACAAGAACCTCGGCGCGTCCTTCACCGACTTTGGTGGCTGGCAGATGCCCCTGAAGTACTCCTCGGAGTTGGCTGAGCACCACGCCGTCCGCAAGTCCGCCGGCCTGTTCGATCTCTCCCACATGGGCGAAGTCTGGGTCACCGGTCCCGAGGCTGCTGCCTTCCTGGACTACGCCCTGGTGGGCAAGATCTCCGCCATGGCCGTCGGCAAGGCCAAGTACTCGCTGATCTGCCAGGAAGACGGCGGCATCATCGACGACCTCATCACCTACCGCCGCCCCTCTCCCAAGGAAGGCAGCGACAAATTCCTGGTGGTACCGAACGCCGGTAATGCCAAGGTTGTTGCCGCGGCGCTGCTGGAGCGCGCTGCAGGTTTCGACGTGGTTGTTGAAGACGCCTCTGCCGACATCTCGCTGATCGCTGTTCAGGGGCCGCTTGCTGAAGCGATCCTCCTCCGCCTGGTCCCTGCCGAACAGCACGCTCTGGTCACCGACCTCAAGTACTACGCCGCGGTTGAAGTTCCGTTCGCGTTCGACGGCGGCACGCAGGACCTCCTGCTGGCCCGAACCGGGTACACCGGCGAAGACGGCTTCGAAATCTTTGTAGCGAATGACTCCGCAGCCGCACTCTGGCAGGCCATAGCCAACGTCGCTGCTGAAGGCGAGCTGATCCCGGCCGGCCTTGCCTCCCGCGACTCCCTACGCCTCGAAGCCGGAATGCCCCTCTACGGCAACGAACTCTCCCGCGAAGGCAACCCCTTCGCGGCAGGACTCGGCCCCGTGGTGGCACTGTCCAAGGAAGGCGACTTCGTGGGCAAAGAGGCACTTGCTGCCCTCAAGGCCGACGGTGGCGGAACCACTAGCGGCCGCAAGCTCGTTGGCCTCAAGGGCCTGGGCCGCAGGGCCGGCCGCGGCCACTACCCGGTTCTCAAGGACGGCGCAGTGGTTGGCGAAGTCACCTCCGGTCAGCCCAGCCCGACGCTTGGCTACCCGGTAGCGTTGGCGTATGTCGACGTCGAGCACTCAGAGCTCGGAACTGCTTTGGACATTGACCTGCGGGGCAAGTCTGAGCCGTTCGAAGTCGTCGCACTGCCGTTCTACAAGCGCCAAAAGTAGGCGGGCCTTTCCGACGGGTCGCCTAGCGCCCGTCGGGTCAGGCACCTCACCAGCCATTGTTTGATCAACCACAGTAAGGAAACAGAATGCCCAAGGTAGCGCCCGAACTTCAGTACTCCGACGAACACGAGTGGGTTTCCCGCGGAGACGGGAACTCGGTGTCCGTTGGTATCTCCGAGGTTGCCACCGACGCACTGGGTGACATTGTGTACGTTGACCTGCCTGAGGTTGGTTCTTCCGTGACTGCGGGGGAGACCTGCGGTGAGGTTGAGTCCACCAAGTCGGTTTCGGACCTGTACTCGCCCGTCACCGGTGAGGTCACGGAGATCAACGACGCCGTTGTTTCCGACCCCGCCCTGATCAACAACGACCCCTACGGCGCCGGTTGGTTGTTCAAGGTTGCCGCCGAGTCCGAGGGCCCCCTGCTCTCGGCCGAGGAATACGCCTCCAAGAATGGCGGAGACCTCTCCTAGTCCGTTCGTTGGCCCGTTGGGGCTGACATCCTCCGCGTGCTCGGTCGCTTGGGCGCCCGTGAGGTAAGAGGAGTCCGTTTAGTGGGCTCGCTGCGGAGTGTGCCGTGCGCACGGCATGTTCGGCAGCTAAACCCCGTACTGGAGCCCACCGGCGTAGCGTGGGATTGTAGAACTGAATAAAATTGCGACGCCGGGTTGCCGCCTTTGGGGGCCATCCGGCGTCGTGCTTCGGTCGACCTCCGTCATAAGCGGGGGCGGCCCTCCGGCAGGAAGATCTGCCGGACCGTTTTCAAGCTTTGTTAAGGAATCCCGACCATGGCTGTTGGCGTTTTCGATCTGTTTTCTGTGGGTATTGGCCCGTCGAGTTCTCACACTGTGGGGCCCATGCGGGCTGCTGCGGTGTTTGCTGGTGAGCTCAAGGACACCGGCGTCCTGGGCTCGGTGGCGTCGTTGCGGGTTGACCTGTATGGCTCGTTGGCTGCCACGGGTCGTGGGCACGGCACCATGACGGCCACGCTGCTGGGCTTGGAGGGGTATCACCCGGAGCTGATTCTGCCTGAAGAGGTGGAGGAGCGGCTCGCGACGATCGCTGAGTCAGGTGCCCTGAATCTGGCCGGTGCCTCCGGCGAAGGCGTGGAGCTGCCGTATGCGGTGGAGGATATGGTGTTGCATCCGTTGACGGTGTTGCCGCGGCATACGAATGGGATGAAGTTTGCTGTGTCTGATGCTGAGGGGAGCGTTCTGCGGGAGGCGACGTTCTTTTCGGTCGGTGGTGGGTTCATTGTCCGTGAGGGTGAGGAGAACGCTGCGCAGCAGGAGTTGGAGGAGTCCAAGAAGGAGTTG
>NZ_JAPSHI010000006.1:0-24604 GCF_031180005.1 Paenarthrobacter sp.
AGGTGGTGAGGGATCCGGGCGGGAACACCCTGGTCAAGACCAAACCTGCAACTCTGCCCGAAGCTGTGGTCTCCACCGGAGGGCTGCTCGAAGTGAGCGGCACCCCGGTGAGCTCAGAGTTCATCCCCGAACCCGACGTCGTCGTTGAACCCGACGCGGCCCCGACCGCAACCAGGCCGGACATGGCTCAACCGTTCGCAGAAGCTACGGCGGACATCTATTCACGGTCGTTCGCGTGGAAAAAGACCTTCAAGTCCGAGTCGAAGTCGCCGAACCTGACCGGCACCGGCTCGCTGACCGTTGAGTCGTCCATCAAGGCATCGGCGAAAGCCAAAATGACACTTGAGACAGGATTCTTGAGTCTGAAAGAGGCCTCAGTGGTGGTGACACCGTCCACGAGCGCGTCCCACTCGATCAAGGTCGGAGGCACTCTGGAGGGCGAGATCAGTGCCCCGCTCGGCGAGTTGAACTCGGTTTTCACGTTCATGGCCGGGCCCGTACCGGTGGTGGTGACCACGGAGCTGGGAGTTGCGGCCAACCTCACCGTTGAAGGGGCAGCTCAGATCGCTTTCACTTCCTCCCAAACTGTTTCCAGTGACCACGGCTTCAAGTACCGCGATGGTTCCTTCAATCTGATCAACACCAAACCAAGCTCAAACGGAGTACAAAACACAGTCAAAGCCTCCGCCTCGCTGACCGCGAAAGCCTCATTGGACTTTGACGCCAAGGTCAAGCTCTACGGCATCGTCGGTATTACTTTTGGCGCAGGACCTTTTGTCTCCGCTGCGATAGAAGTGACAAACTCCGGCGAAGGTTTCCAGTGGTCCTGCCCGATAGAGCTGGGCTTCGCAGCAAGGCTCGGCATTGCGGCGGGCATCAACATCATGGGCATCAATTTGGGTGAATGGACGGACACCACCACCACTGGCTGGACACTCCACGTCGCCAACCCGTGTGAGGGCAAACCGGTAGTGGCCCCCGAACCAGACCCGGAACCCACGCCCACCCCGACACCCACGCCAACTTCAACCCCAACCTCAACCCCGGGCACGATCGATCTGGTACATCTGACTCCGGGGGGAACGCCTGGTTCTGGTATGCCGTTCGCTCCCGTGGTTTCAGCAGATGGTCGATACGTAGCCTTCGTGTCCGCTTCTGCCGATCTGGCGCCGGGCATGGATAGCAATGACCAGGAGGATTTGTTTGTTCGCGACATGGTGACAGGGGCAGTGCAGCTGATTTCAGCCACGCCCGCAGGAAATGCAGCCAACGCATGGTCCCATGAACCCTCGATTTCCGCTGACGGACGGTTCGTGGTCTTCACTTCCAGTGCGTCCAACCTGGTAGCTGGAGACACCAATGGCGTCGATGACGTATTCATCCGTGATCTTGAAGCCGGTATTACAACGCTGGTATCCGTGACGCCTAATGGGGCAACAGGGAGCGGGCGATCGTACCAAGGTTCAGTATCCGCTGACGGTCGGTTTGTTGCATTTACTTCGAATGTCGGATCTTTAGTGAGCGGAGACACCAACAATTCAGCGGACGTTTTTGTCCGCGACATGAATCTTGGTTCCACCGTTCTGGTTTCTGCCACCTCGGCAGGTACGGTCGGAAATGGCAGCTCCTCCGGTGCAAACATTTCGGCTGACGGGCGTCATGTGGCGTTTAGCTCAACCGCTTCCGGCATGACCCCCCACGCAACAAACAAGATTGGCAACCTGTTCGTACGCAATCTGGCGGCCCAAACCACGCAGCTCGTCTCCGTCTCCGGTGAGGGTCACGCGGGGGACAACCTCTCACACAGCCCTTCGATGTCCGCCGACGGCCGATTCATTGCGTTTGGTTCGTACGCGTCCAATTTGGTCCCGGGAAAGCCTGGAGCGACGAATGGTGTCTTGTTGCGGGACATGACTTCTGGAACTACCAGCCTTGTTTCAGTTCCCCCATCAGGAAATGGCTGGTCTCATAGCCCATCCATCTCCGGGGACGGTCGTTTTGTCTCGTTCATCTCGCTCGGAATCGACATGATCACGGGAGAGGAACGCGAAGCAGAAGATGTCTATGTCCGTGACATGACCACAGGAATCACGAAACTGGTGAGCGTAACACCGTCCGGTGCTTCACTTGACGAGTGGCACATCATGCAATCGATCTCAGGCGACGGGCGATTCGTGGTGTTTTCGGTGTTCGGGCAGGACCTGCTACCTCCCGACCAGCCGCCCGGAGTTGGCGTGTTCCGGTCGATGATCGCTTGACCTCAGTCCATACGGAGCCCTGCGCCGAGTTGCCCGCTCCAAGAACCCGCTACGCTGAAAGCTGCCCTTTTCGTCCTAACACCGGAGTGTCGTGCGAGTTGTAGTCCTGGGAGATATTGGTCAGCCCGTCTATCACGTGGGCGACGAAGCCATGACCCATGCAGTGGTGGACGAACTACGCGCCAGGGGAGTCTCCGACATCGTCCTGCTGTCCCGGGATCCGGAGCAGAGCACCCGAATCTTCGGCACTTCCTCGGTGAAGACACTCGAATTCCCGTGGCCTCCGCATCGGCGCGAGACGTACCTGCGGGAAATCCGGGCCGTCCTCGCCGGCGACATGACTGCCCTCCCCGCTGAGGATCAGGTCCACGCGCTCATCGAGACCATGAAGACCTGCGACGGCGTGGTGATCGCCGGCGGCGGGAACATGACCTCGCCTTATGGTTGGCTGCTCTACGAGCGGGCAGCTGTGGGGGCCATTGCCAACGCCTTGGGTAAGCCGCTCGTCATTTCCGGACAGACTGTAGGGCCCGTCCTTACGGGACCCGACTACGACACAGTGGTAGAGCTTTTCCGATCAGCGACGCTCGCTAGCGTCCGCGAGCAAACCTCGTGGGAGCTGATGCGGAACGCGGAGGTTCCGGCGGGGTTGACGCTCGACGACGCGAGCTTCCTTGAGGTCGACGACGCCCCTGCAACGGGTATCGAATCGGACCAAACCACCTACAAACCCCAACCGGACCGACCCTTCCTGGTGGCCACTTTCGCACCCGGTACCGGCGCCATGGATAGGGACGCTTTCAACCAGCGCATCGCTGAGGTGCTGGACAGAATCGCCGACGCCGGGAACTTGGACGTTGTGATGATCCCCCACATGTCCCACCCGGGCGAGGCGGACATCGACATCGAAACCCACCAGGACATTCGGCAGAGGATGCACACGGAGAACGTGGTGGTCTGCGGGCAGCTGTCCGCAGAGGAATCCGCCTCGCTGACCATGCAGGCCTCGTTTGTGGTGGCGAGCCGGTACCACCCGGTTGTCTTCGCTCTGTCCGCAGGCGTCCCTTGCCTGGGTGTCGCCGTGGATTACTACGGCGAGGTCCGCATCGGCGGCGCATTGGCCAACTGGGGCCTCGGCCACACCATGCGTTCCTTGCGGCACCTGGACACTCCGGAATTCGATACCTACGTCGATCAGTTGTGGGCCCGCCGCGATGACATCCGTGCCTACCTGAAGCAACTCAGCCCGACGCAAGGCGAGTTCCAACGCGCCTGGTGGGACGCCGTCGTAGAGACCCTGGAGGGGGCCCGACCCGAGGCGCCGGTCCTTGTCAGCCCGGAACCGGCATTCCTTGAACTCGCATCCGGTGAGCATCAGTCCGTGGCCAAGCTGACGGCCAACAATGAACTGCACATCGGCCACCAGTCTGTAGAGCTCTTCGGACTGACGCACGTCTTGGAAGACATCCGTGGAAACCTCGGCGAGGTGGAAGCGGAGCGGGACCGACTGCGGGGCGAACTGAACGTAATTACTGAAGCGCTCGCAGCAAGGGAGTCCGAGCGCGAGCAACTCCAGCACGAGCTTCAGTCGCTGAAGTCCTCATTGCTGGTGCGTGCTGGCCGAAAGCTCAGGCTGCTCCGGCGCTAAGGAACATCCGCCAGCCTTCCAGCGTTCGTACGGGTTCCGTGGGTAGAGTAGAGGCCTGAACATCGCCGGATTGCAGTGGATACGGAGCACGAATTGTCAGCTTGGCTAGAACTCGGACCGGACAACTACGTCTTGGAAACCGAGGGATCGTTACTCAACACCGGACTTGTGGTGGGCTCTGAGCTCGCCATGGTCATCGACACCGGCTGCGGTCCGCGCCAAGGCCGCGAGATCCTCGCTGCAGTCCGCGAAAAGACCCAGCTTCCGCTGGTGGTGGTGAACACCCACGCGCACTACGACCACTTCTTCGGCAACGCCGTATTTGCCGACGACGGCGTCACGGAGTTTTGGGCGCACGCCAACTGTGCGGCAACCATCGAACGCGACGCCGACAACCAGCGACGCTTCGTGGCCACCAACGAACCTGAGATGGCAGCGGGGGAGGGCGACGCCGTCGACATCGTTGTCCCAAACGCCCTCGTCCACGACCAGCCTGTCCTAGTGGACCTTGGCGGCATCACCGCCACCCTCTTCTACCTGGGACGCGCGCACACCGACGGCGACCTCCTTGTTGGCACCAGCTCCACGCTGTATGTGGGGGACTTGGTTGAACAGGGCGCGCATCCGTCGTTCGAGGATTCGTATCCGGAGGAGTGGGCGGACGCGCTGCGGCACATCTCGGCCCTGCGCCACCGCTACGAGTTCCTGGTCCCCGGCCACGGCAAGCCCGTCAGTGATGAGTTCGTGAAGACCATGGCGGACACCATGAGCACCGCGGTCCGGCAGGCAACGCAGTCCATTCGCGACATGCCTTCGGATGCCACCAAGGCCATTCCTGTGCTGCCATACGGACCGGAACAATCCCGTTGGTTTATCAAGAGGCTTCAGGAAACCAATGCCCAAGGACGTTCGTCATTGGGTACCCCGGATTTTGGACCCGATAAGACTGGTTCATACCCTTCTTAAACAAGGTTCCTTACAAATTTGTCATCTTGTTTACTCTCAGGCATGGACTAATGGCTTAGTCCCGTCCTAGGATGAAGGCGACCATTGGTTCGCGACTACCTGGGGGTGTCGAGATGAAGGGTTCACGCGTTTTCCCGCGTGCTACCAGCATTCTCCGCTCTGTCATGGTCGCGGGCGCCGGTACCGCGATCTGGATGGCCCTCTCCGCTTCGGCCGCGAGTGCAGACACTGGAACCTCCGACAAAACCCTTTTGGGCAGTGTCGCGTCCTCCAGTTCCATCAACATTCCGGTGCCGAACGTGCCCTTGCCAAACCTGGTCAAAGGAATAGTTCCGACCCAGCAGATCAACGTTCACGTGCCCGCCGTGACGCCCATCGTGGAGCATGTCGGCGGCACCGTTGATCACGTGGTTGCCGAGGTTCCGGTAGTCAACCAAGTGGTTCCCTCGAACACTGCCGGAACTGTGGTGAACACCGTCGTGGTTCCGGCCACTGACACCGTGGACCACACGGTTAACGTTGTCGCTCCGCCAGTGAATCAGGTTCTGGAACCCGCTCGTTTGGAACCCGTCACAGAAGTGGTAAACCCGATCGTGGAACCGATTGTCGGCGTGGTGGATACCGTTTTGGCGCCCGTCGAAGCCATCGTTCCGCCGGTTACAGTTCCGCCTGTTAGCCTCCCGCCCCTGGCCGTGCCGCCTGTTGCTGCGCCGCCGGTTGTTGACCCCGGGACCTCGCCGGTGGGCAGGATCCCGAGCGTGCCAGGCAACGACGATTCGGTAGTCCCCGCTACGGCGGACGCTGACGCTTTGGTGATTACCGCCGTCGTAAGTTCAGCGGACGCAACGCTTCCGGAACCCAGCAAACTGGACGTCCACGCGAACCATTCAGGGGTGGCCGCTGATGCTTCAGCGTTGCTGACACCCACCCGCAATTTTGGTCCTACAGGGATCACCGCGGTGCTCGGCGGCGCCTCCTCAGCCACCGATCCCGTATCGCCCTCAAGGTTGCCCACTGACCCTGCGACCCCACCCGCCGGCCTCGCGGGAGCCGGTTCCGGCAACTCCCAAAACGGTCCGCCCAGCCCGGCAGCCGCCTTCCTTCACGACGCCCTGATCATTCCCGTAGACGCTCTTCCCGGCCTTGAATCGGCCAATGCTGAACAACATCCCAAGCCGGTGTGTTTCGACCCCGGCTCCTCTCCTGACTAGTTCCCCAGCCGGCCGCGCAGCACTTCGCGGCAGACGGTCATTCGGGCGATCCGTCACTCGGACGTCCTTGGGAACAAGGCCTTCAGGAGAGAATCACAATGAACACGACCATACGCAAGTGCCTGATTGGCACATGCTTTGCCGGGGGCATGATCGTCCTCAGCGCTACTGCGGCAAACGCCGCGGACACCACCAGCGGCAAGGACGGACTCCTTTCCGGAACGCAGGTGGTAGCGCCAGTAACAGCGCCGGTCAGCCTCGGCGGAACATCACTTGGACTGTTGGGGGATTCAGCAGCTACGACGTCCGCGCCGGCACCTGCTGCAGGTTCAGGGTCCGCTACAGCGCCGGCCGCCAGCACCAACGGCTCCAACAGCATCGGCTCCGGAACGCAGGTAGTTGCTCCGGTAACGGTGCCCATAAACCTGGGCTCGTCGTCAGTGGGTCTGCTGGGGGGCTCCACTGCGGCGAGCTCAGCCACACCTGCCGCTCCCGTTTCATCTCCAGGTTCGACGCCGGCAGCCAGCACCAGCGGCTCCGATGGTATCGCTTCGGGAACCCAGGTTGTAGCACCGGTGACGATCCCCATCACGGTGGGGTCGACGTCGGCCGGTGTACTTGGCGACTCAGCTGCCACATCGGCAGCACCAGCACCAGCTCCTGCTCCGGCCCAAACGCCGGCACAGGCAACAACGTCGGGGGGAGAGGGTATCGCGTCCGGCGCTCAGGTAGTGGCTCCGATTTCGGTCCCTGTTAACATCGGAGCCACTGCCGTGGGTGTCGGCGGGGACTCTTCGGCCACGAACGCCGGCACCGGTTCTTCTGGAACTTCGGCTCCGGCTACGTCGGGTGCTTCCACTTCGGGTTCGGATGGTGTTGCTTCGGGAACTCAGGTAGTTGCTCCGATTACTGCCCCGGTCAACGTTGGCTCGACCTCGGCTGGGTTGTTGGGTGACTCTTCGGCCACGAACGCCGGCACCGGTTCTTCTGGAACTTCGGCTCCGGCTACGTCGGGTGCTTCCACCTCCGGTTCGGATGGTGTTGCTTCGGGAACTCAGGTAGTTGCTCCGATTACTGCCCCGGTCAACGTTGGCTCGACCTCGGCTGGGTTGTTGGGTGACTCTTCGGCCACGAACGCCGGCACCGGTTCTTCCGGAACTTCGGCTCCGGCTACGTCGGGTGCTTCCACCTCCGGTTCAGATGGGATCGGTTCGGGAACTCAGGTAGTTGCTCCGATTACAGCGCCGGTCAACGTTGGTTCCACCTCGGCTGGTCTGTTGGGTGACTCTTCTGCCGAGAACACCGGCACCACCGGCGGCACTGCCCCGACGGGTACGACGCCTGGCAGCACCACTTCAGGCAACGGAGGACTTCTCTCCGGCACTCAGCTGGTCATCCCGATCACTGCTCCTGTCACCGTTGGTTCCACCTCCGTGGGAATTGGTGGGGGCTCAATCGGTACCGTGAACCCGCCGGTTGTTACTCCTCCGGTCGTGAACCCGCCCGTTGTGAACCCTCCGGTTGTTACTCCTCCGGTTGTGAACCCTCCCGTAGTGAACCCGCCGGTTGTTACTCCCCCGGTTGTGAACCCGCCTGCCGTCAACCCGCCTGCTGGTGGTGGCCTTAACGCTGGTGGGGAAACGGGCGTCAACACTCCGGCCGCTGGCTCAACCGGCACGACTGTCGGCGTACAAGCCAGCACAGTCGTCGGCACCCAGACCGGCACCGTAGCGACCGCTGGTAACACTCAGGGTGCATTGACCGCGGCAGTCTCCACCGCCGTCGGAAGCGCTAACACCTTGGCCAACACGGGACTGAACGGTAACTGGGTTCTCTGGGCAGGCGCCATGCTTCTGATGGGGTTGGTGCTCGCAGCAGCAGGTCGCCGGAAGGCAGCAGCTAACCTCCGCTAAACCAGGGAAGTAATCTCACTGCGCATGTAGTTGTTGCGGTTCCGGATTCCCGGAGCCGCAACAACTGCGACCAAATAGCAGACTCGAGCGCACCCGTACCCGTCGATCGCCCCGGTTACCTCTGGTGCGATTGGCGTGAACTGGTGCGGGTCTGACCACGAAGGGGAGCGCGGGGCGGCAACGGGTGCGCAGCACGGAAAACGATGCGAGCCAGCCAGCCCTCAGCCACTCGGCGACGACGGTCATAGGATGAAAGGGATGACCACCACCCAAGCAGACAAAAACTTCAGCCTCCGAAGCGTCGCGCTGCCGGCTTTCGGGCCAGCTGTGCTTTTCTGTCTCGGTGAGGGGGCTGTCCTCCCGGTCATCGCGCTCTCAGCCCGCGACCTCGGCGCATCGGTGGCTGTATCGGCGTTGATCGTGACCCTGATCGGTCTGGGCTCCTGGTTCTTCAACATCCCGGCGTCGATCATCACCGAGAAGTTCGGCGAACGGTGGTCGATCGTCGGAGCGGGTGCTGTGGGCGCCATTGCCCTCGGCGCGGCAGCCTTCGCCCCGCAAATGGAACACGGACTCTGGTTGTTGGCCGCCTCCATGACCTTGGTCGGTATGTCGGCCAGCGTCTTCAACCTCGCGCGGCAAAAGTTCCTCACCGAGGCTGTCCCTGTCATGTTCCGAGCCCGAGCCCTCTCAACTTTGGGCGGCGTCACTCGGATCGGCCTCTTCATCGGGCCATTCGTGGGCGCCGGAGTGATGCATTTCGCCGGAATCAGCGGCGCGTACTGGGTGGGCTTCGGGGGCATGATGGCTGCCGCTGCCTTGTCGCTCACCATCCCGGATCTAGTCGCCCCGAAAGCGTCCGACGGCGGTCCGCGACCTCCGGCGTCCACCTTGCGGAGCGTTGCGGTTTCCCATGCCGGAGTGTTCCTGACGGTTGGCTTCGGCATCCTCCTGCTGAGCGCGTTGCGTGCATCCCGACAGGTGGTCATCCCGCTGTGGGCCGACCACCTGGGACTCGATGCCACTCATGCGTCGTTGATCTTCGGCTTGTCCGGGGCGATCGACATGCTGGTGTTTTACCCCGCCGGGAAGCTCATGGATAAGAAGGGGCGGCAATGGGTGGCCATTCCGTCCACCGTGATCATGGGGGCGGCGCTGATTCTAGTGCCGTTCACGGCCGGATTTGTCCCGCTTCTCCTTGTGGCCTTGTTGATCGGTTTCGGCAACGGAATCAGTTCAGGGCTCATCATGACGCTGGGTGCTGATTTTTCGCCGGACAACGGGCGGAGTCATTTCCTGGGGATATGGCGATTCATGGCCGACTCCGGTGCCACAGGCGGACCCGTGCTCTTGTCCGGGCTGACGGCTGCAATCTCGTTGTCGGCGGGCGTCTGGGCCACAGGTGTGCTGGGGTTCGCAGCGGCAGTGGTGTTCGCCGTCGCAATTCCGCGGCTCAAGCACCGGCGTAACTATTAGCTTTTCGAGGGTGGCTTGGTCCCAAGCGGGGGATGACTCACAGGCAATTCGCAGGAAAATCCAAACTGTGGCTAAACTCATGCTAGCCGCACGCTTGCGGCCATTTTTCCGCGCTCTTGGGGGCGTCTGAGCAGAGGGCGCTGTTTTTATGCAGATCCGACGGAGAGCCAGTGTGCGCTCTCAAGTAATTATTGCGGGCGTCATCGCCCTGGTTGGAGCCGCCCTCCCGGCGCTCCCGGCTGTAGCCGATGAAACGCCGGTGCCTGTCCCGAGCGCAGCACCGCGGCCCATGTCCACCGACTCCTCGGTTCTCCCGACGGATCAATTCATCGTGAAGTTCAAGGAACGCGCCAGCATCCAATCACTGGATCGGAAGTCGTCCCTGAATCGCGCCGCTGGAACAATTGGTGTCCCTGTCCAAGCCGTGCGCACCCTGACAACGGGTGAAGAAGTAGTGAAAACGGACGAGAAACTCGGTGCTGAGAAAGCCAATGAGCTGGTTTCCGCACTGGCCGCGGACCCCAGCGTTGAGTACGCCGAACCCGACGTCATCATGAGGCCATTCGCTACGCCGCCCAACGATCCGTTGTACTCATACCAATGGGCACACAGCAGCGCCGCCAGTGGCGGGATGCGTGTCCTTGGGGCATGGGACGTAACTCAAGGGGCCGGGAGTGTGGTGGCGGTTATCGATACCGGCATCACCTACCACACGGACCTGAACGCCAACATTTTGCCTGGCTTTGACATGATCCATGATCCTCTGGTCGCGGGCGACTCGAACGGACGCGATTCGAACCCGGCCGACGAGGGCGACGCCACCTACTACGGTGAGTGCGAGCCCGGGTGGCCCGGGTATCCTTCTTCGTGGCACGGGACGCATGTGGCTGGTCTTGTGGCCGCTGTTGCAGGAAACAACAAGGGCGTGGCAGGCGTGGCTCCCAAGGCAAAAGTTGTTCCTGTGCGCGCGCTGGGCATCTGTGGCGGATATGCCTCCGACATCGCAGACTCGATCGTTTGGGCGGCGGGCGGAACTGTGGCAGGAGTCCCTGCCAACGCAAATCCGGCGAACGTCATTAACCTGAGCCTGGGCGGCCTTGCGACTTGCTCCACCGTTTACCAAAAAGCCACAGACTTTGCCCGAAGCCAGGGCGCATCGGTGGTGGTGGCTGCAGGCAATGAGGGCATCGACGCATCAAAGGTCAGCCCCGCCAACTGCAAGAACGTGCTGGTGGTTGGTGCGAGCACCCGCAACGGACTCAAGGCGTCGTACTCCAACTTCGGCATAAATGTGGATGTCGCAGCTCCCGGCGGAGACATGACCAGCGAAGGTACCGACGGAATTTTGTCCACACTCAACAACGGCTTGGACGTTCCTAACGCCGAGGGCTACTCCTTCATGGAGGGAAGTTCCATGGCCGCTCCCCAGGTGGCCGCCGCAGCAGCCATGATGTACTCCACTCTGCCTGCCCTGACGCCCGCTGATGTTGAGCAGAGGCTAAAGGCCTCGGCTCGGCCGATCAACGGCTGTGGCTGCGGTGCCGGTTTGGTTGACGCTAACGCCACTCTCACCAAGGTGGCTGCCGAGGCTGCGCCAATCACGGCGGGCACTCCCACAATTTCCGGTGAGGCTGCTGTTGGCATGTTGTTGACTGCTGAACCTGGCAGCTGGGGTAACACCTACGAAGCCGACTGGAAGTATCAATGGAACCGGTGGGGGACACCCATCACCGGAGCAACCGGCGACGGTTACTGGTTAACAGAGGATGATCACCAAGCCACCATCACGGTCACTGTCACTGCCACCAAGAGGTTCGTACCGGCCGTCTCCGCAACCTCGGAGCCGACAGCTCAAGTGGCTCCCGGAACCTTGTTTGGCACCGTGCCTGTTATCACAGGCTCGGCCTACGAGGGAAGCACCCTAACGGCCGACCCGGGCATCTGGGGCCCGGCTCCCGTGGACTTGACCTATCGGTGGACCCGCAACAAACCAGGCACCACCGGAGAGCACGTATCCAGCGCGCCTAGTTACACCCTGACGAGTGAAGACATCGGCAGCACACTCTCAGTGCACGTCATGGGATCCAAAACCCCTTACTCTCTGTTGGAGATGTCCAGCCAGCCGACAGCTGTTGTAGTTGCCTCTGACAAGGCTGTTACGCCTGAAGCCGTAGTGTTCACCGAAGCTCCGTACATGGGCAACGATCGCTACACTATTCCGGAGTCAGAGACCATGGACTACCAGGTAGATGGCAAAACGCTCCAAGCCGGAACTCACCCTGCTCGAGGACAGGCCAAAATTACGGCCGTTCCGAAGAGCGGTTATGCAGTGCTCAACGGGGCGACTTCAGAGTGGAAGGCCTACTTCAGCGCAAAGGGACCTGAATTTACGGCACCTGCTGTATCACCCTTCCGGGACGTGACGACCACCCAGCAGTTCTATAAGGAAATGTCCTGGCTTGCAGACCGCAAGATCTCTACCGGTTGGGTAGAGGCGGACAAATCCGTCTCGTACCGGCCGGTGACTCCCATCAACCGTGACGCAATGGCAGCATTCCTTTACCGTGCGGCCGGCTCGCCGGACTACACACCTCCCGCGCAATCCCCCTTCAAGGACGTTGCAACCACGCAGCAGTTCTACAAGGAGATGGCATGGTTGGCAGAAACCGGCATTTCATCCGGATGGACTGAAAACGGGGCGCGTTACTACAAACCGCTGACCCCCATTAAACGCGACGCGATGGCTGCCTTCCTATATAGGTTGGTCAACAAGCCCGACTATGAAGCACCGATGAATCCACCTTTCAAGGACCTCGATTCAGGCCAGCTGTTCTACAAGGAAATGGTCTGGATGAGCGTTGCGGGGATTTCCTCTGGCTGGCAGTTGGGGGAGAACAACTACTGGTACCAGCCGATGGAGCCCATCAATCGCGACGCCATGGCAGCATTCCTGTACCGCATGCCATAGCTGTTCGTTTGGGGGCGCTGCTTGGTGCCCCTCTTTGAACCAACGACGGCCGCCGAACAATCTGAGCAGGTTGTTCGGCGGCCGTTTGGCTTTCAAAGATGGTCAGGAAGCCACGGATCCCGATGAAACAATCCGCGGAGTCTTCCACGCCCGGTCGGGAACTTTGCCGATACCAGAGCCACGGCGATCATCAGCAGCACGAGCCCCCACGTGGCATTCGCTACGTCCAGCGCCGACCGCATGACCACGAACGGCGGGATGATGGCCAGGACAGTTCCGGCAACGATGCGCCACATAGCAGGCCGGACTGCACCGGGGGCCAGCGCAGTGCCGGCGAGCTCCAACCGGACCAGCGGGGTGGAGACCAGCAGCACCATCGCCCACGCGGCCACATAAAACAGTGGCCGGCTGAGCCACCACTCGGTGCCTGCGGGTTCGGGGAACGGAAGGCGAAGGACCAACGCAATCCCAAACATCGCGATGATCAACGGCAGGTGCCACAAGTAGATGGTCATTGCCCGGCTGCCCACCACGAACATCACCTTCTGTACCCAGCCGACGCGGACGCACCGCTGCAGCACCGGATAGACGGCTTTCACCAAAAGAATGTGGGCCAGCCCCACCAGGATCAGCGGGAACATGGGCGGGTTCTGGCTGGTCAGCATGTCCACGGGATAGGGGCCGGCATACGTCAGCGGAACCATCGCGGCGTAGCAGCCGCCAGCGGCGAGAATGAGCTTCCACTTGGCGAAGCGGTCAAAGAAGCCGTCGGCATAGAAAAACCCCAGCTGCTGCAGTAGACCCCACACGAACACCATATTCAGTAGGCCAATCGGGTTCGAATCGAAGCCCCACGGGTTGCGCTCCAAACCCAAACGAAGAACATCGACGACGACGGCGCCCGCAGCCAGCGCTGCAATGGTCCGGTAGGGCGCTGCCTCGTGGAACTTGGCCATGGTGGGAACCATTGCCTGGCAGATCAGGTACGCGGCCAGGAACCACAGCTGCACGCCAGCGCCCGCAGCGATAACGGCGAGCAGGTCAGCGGGGACACCAGCCGCCGTCGCGATCCACAGCGCAACAGCGAGGAAGACGTACAAGGCGACCGTAGGCCGGACCAGCCGCAGCACCCGGTTCCTGAGGTAGTCGCCGGCGTCGCCGCCCTTACGTCGTAGACTGCGCCACGACGTGAGTGAAGCGAAACCTCCCACTACAAAGAAGAGCGGCATGACTTGGCCGAACCATGTCCCTTGGGCGAACCAGCTCAGGGATGTAAGGGGATTGCCCACGCCGATGCCGGACTCGTCCACACTGATTCCCATCATGAGCAAGTGAACGGCAACAACGGCAAACATGCAGGCGACGCGGATGAAGTCGACCACCAAATCGCGGGAAGCCGGGACGGCGAGACCTAGGGCATTACTTCGGTGCGAGGCGGATCTAAGGGTAGATGACATGGGAGCTCCTGGAATTAGCCGCTTTTTATCCATCGATTGGAATAACTGTAACCCATGAAGAACGGCCAGTCGACGTAATCCTCAGAAACCTTGTTGCATCCGGGTCAGGATCGGCATTGCCGGGCGTAGCCTTGAAGAGGACCCCCGCCCCCGATCACCCGAGTGTTTCACCGGCGCGTATGGCGCATTCCATGAACTACCCCCACCAATGAAGGGCAGTGCTGATCGTTGTGCACATCAAGGAATTCTGGGACCAGCTGTCACCGGAGACGCAGCAGTGGCTCATCGACAATCCGGGAACCATGATTGTGCCCCGAACGGTCACTGCGATCATCAACGGAGAAACGGGGGAGAATGATGGCGTCGATGCGCATGGCGGGACGCACCTCACGGATGAGGATCAGCACTTCATCCAGGAACAGGCGAAGCGCGTCCGTTACCGCAGCGGTGACTGATGATTGATGCTCCCGAATCGAACCGTCGAGCATGCCCTTCGGCTATCGTGGAGTATGGAGAATACGCTTCTCGTAGGTATTGATGATTCCCACGAAAGCGCAGTGGCGGCGGCCTGGGCTTTGGAGGAAGCTGAGGCGCTCAAATGGCGTATCGTTCTCGCTCACGCTGTGACTCCAGCTGATGTAGCGGACCCGGAACTTGAAGCACGCTACTTCCGGCGAGCCGTGGGCGAAGCGGAACGCATGTTCGGGCCGTTCTTGGCCGACGCCGCGGCAAGAAACATACCTGCAGAAGGCCGCGTCGTACCAGGCAACGCCAAAGATGTTCTCATCCAGCTATCTGCGAGGGCAGGGATCGTGGTAGTCGGACGCCGTCACCGCACCGGCTACACTTCCCGCTTCGGTAGTGTCTCGTCGGCATTGGCAGCACACTCTTCGTGTTGGACTGCAGTCATTCCGGAAACCTGGCGCCAGGATGATTCGACCCCAGCCGCTGTCGCGGACTCGGGCAGGAGTAAATTCCTGGGTCATGTGATCGTGGCCGTAGACGAAGGCCCGGAAGCTTCCTCCCTGCTTGCCGTGGCAGCCGAAATGGCTCATAGCCACGGCGTGCCAATGAGTGCGTTCACTGTCGTCCCGGACGGGGCTGGGCCGGACAGCGTTTCCTGGCTTCCGGATCTTCTTCGCCCGGCCAGCGAAAAGCACCCTGGACTACAAGGAGCCAGCTATACCCTGAAAGGCGCGCCGTCCGCTGAGATCGCGGAAGCCGCTCACGGGGCCCGGTTGCTGGTGGTGGGTTCGCGTGGTCTGAGCGGCCTTCCGGGCATTCTTCGGGGTTCAGTCAGTCAAGCTGTCTTGGAGCGTTCGTTCTCGCCTGTTTTGGTGGTGCCTTCCCGGCTGCTTTCACATAAGCAAAGCTAAACCGGTGATGAGGGTGCGGCTCCCCAGGGAGCCGCACCCTCCGGCGTTTGTTGGATGCTAAGCCAGTCCGCCGTCGTCTGGCGGACCTGCCGGAGATGGGCTAGGCGCTGGTGGCGTCCTGAACTTCACCTACCAGTTCTTCGATGATGTCCTCCAGGAACAGGACTCCGGTGGTGTTGCCGGCGGCGTCGAAGACCCGGGCCACGTGGGCTCCGGTGCGGCGCATGGTGGCCAAGGCGTCCTCCAACTCCGAGCCGTTGAAGGCGGATGCCAGGCGGCGGATCCGTTTGGTCGGCACGGGCATTGTGAACTTCTCCGGCGTCACCAAGTCCATGACGTCCTTGAGGTGCAGGTACCCGGAGGGAACGCCGTCGTCATCGGTGAGGATGTAGCGGGAGTATCCATGGTCCGCAACCGCCCGCTGAATATCCCGCGGGGTGGAGGACTCCGAGAGGAGCACCATCTTGGACATAGGAACCTCCACGTCTGCCACGGTCTTGGCCGTGAACTCAAACGCTGCGCTGAGGGTTCCGGTGGTATCGGTCAGCATTCCGTCCCGGGTGGATTGCTCCACGATGTTGGCAACCTCATCCAGAGTGTAGGCACTGGTTGCTTCATCTTTGGGTTCAACCTTGAAGAGTCGAAGGATGGAGTTGGCAATGCCGTTCAGCGTCCAGATCACAGGTTTGAAGATGCGTGCCACCATCACCAGGGGCGGGGCCAGAATCAGGGCGGCCCGGGTTGGGACGGAGAAGGAGATGTTCTTGGGGACCATCTCACCCAGGACCACATGCAGGAAGGTAACCAGCA
The DNA here is from genome assembly GCF_031180005.1 of Paenarthrobacter sp. Taxonomy (NCBI): domain Bacteria; kingdom Bacillati; phylum Actinomycetota; class Actinomycetes; order Micrococcales; family Micrococcaceae; genus Paenarthrobacter; species Paenarthrobacter sp. The sequence goes on from NZ_JAPSHI010000006.1 coordinate 16,084, forward strand.
GCAGGGCAATAGCGAAAGCTATGACACTGATTGCTTCATACGACAGCGACGTCAAACCCAGCGGGATTTCCAGCAGGTGGTGAATTGCGGGTTCGGAAACGTTCAGGATCACCAACGAACACACCGTGATGCCGAGTTGGCTCGTAGCGAGCATCAGCGTTGCATGTTCCATGGCCCACAAGGTGGTCTTCGCGGCCTTGCTGCCGGCCTCGGCCTTGGGTTCAATCTGTGAGCGGCGTGCGGAGATGACGGCAAATTCGGCACCGACGAAGAAGGCATTGACTATCAGGAGCACCACCAGCCAAATAATGCCCGGAAGATATTCACTCATGGGTCAGCTCCTGTGTCAGGTTTTCAACGATGCGGTCATGGGAGCTCTTAGGCGCTTCCTGAGATGCGTCCGGGGTGAAACGGATCCGTTCCACGTGTCTGCCCAGAACCCGCTCCACGCGGAGCGTTCCGCCGTTGATCTGCACTTCGTCGCCCAGTTCCGGGATGCGGTCCAGCTGGTCTGTGACGAAGCCGGCCACGGTATCGTAATCCTCGCCGTCAGGCACCTTGATGCCGGTGCGGTCCAGCAGTTCGTCAGGGCGCAGGGACGCATCAAAAGTGATGGATCGGCCGGTCCGGACCACGCCGGTGCGGGCACGGTCGTGCTCGTCCTCAAGTTCGCCGACGATCTCTTCGACCAGGTCCTCGAGCGTCACGATGCCGGCGGTTCCTCCATGTTCGTCTGAGACGATGGCCACCTGCAAGCCCTGCTTGCGGAGGAGGACCAAGAGCGTATCGACGCCCATGGATTCGGGCACGCGCAGCGGTTCGATCATCAGATCCGACGCGGTGACGCGGGTCCGGTCCGGCAGGTCCACGGCGAAAGCGTGCTTGACGTGAAGCACACCCAGAACGTCGTCGCGGTCCTCTCCAATAACGGGGAACCGGGAGTAGCCGGTGGTGGTGGCAAGGGCGACAATTTCTTCGGCCGTGTCGTCGGCGTTCACAGCGGTCATTCGTACACGCGGAGTCAAGACGTCCCCGGCGGAGTGTTCGGAGAACCTTAGGGTCCGATGCAGTAATACTGCATGATCGGCGTCCAGGAGGCCTTCAAGTGCGGAGCGCCGCACAAGCGAGCTGAGTTCTTCGGCGCTGCGGGCGCCGGAGAGTTCTTCTTTGGGTTCAATGCCGAACGAACGGATGATCCGGTTGGCGGTGTTGTTGAACATCAGGATCACGGGTTTGAACACGGTGGTGAACAGGGCCTGAAACGGCACAACGACTTTGGCCGTGGCCAGGGGCAGCGCCAGGGCGAAGTTCTTAGGTACAAGCTCGCCGATGACCATCGAGAAGACGGTGGCCAGGAAGATACCGGCCACCGCGCCGATACCGGGCACTACCGCTTCAGGCAGACCTGTTGCGAGCAGCGGGTCGCGGAGCATCGAGCTGATGGCCGGCTCAAAGGTATAGCCGGTGAGCAGGGTGGTCAGGGTGATGCCGAGTTGCGCTCCGGAGAGGTGTGTCGACGTGATCTTGAGGGCTTTGATGGTGGGCCCCAAGCGCTTCTCGCCGCGGGCCTGGCGGGATTCGAGATCATTGCGGTCAAGATTGACCAGCGCGAACTCTGAAGCGACAAAGAAGCCGGTACCGACCGTGAGGACAAGGCCGATACCGAGCATGATCCATTCATACATTAGGGCGCCCCTCTCCTGTGGTGGCCGGTGATCCGGTCAGATGGCAGAAGGGCTTGGGCATATGTGAGGGAGGGTCATCCATGGTCAGGCAATTCTATAGGGTCAGCCTGTGAGGGTTTTGCGCCGACGTAATGCGGCGATGCTCGAGCGGGCGGTGGAGGCCGGTGAGGGCCGGTGCGTCGCCGTCGCAATAAACGCGCTAGCCCTTGCGCGCCGCCAGGCCGAACAGCCACGTGCCGCCGAGTGCGGACAGGTATCCTGCGATCACGATGAAGGCGGCGCCGGCCCAGAAGTAATCGATGGTGCTGTCTGTGCTGAGTCCCGGCATGACCTGCAGCAGCGAGTAGGCCGCCACGAAGCCGGCAATCAAGAGTGCCGCAACGGTGAGCCAAACCCAGAGGCGCGACGCTGCCCAGTGCTCGCCGTACCCTTTCCAGACATTCCAGCTGTTACCAGTGCGGAGGATGAGCCAACCCGCCGGGAGCATGACGGCGGCCACCACCAGGAAAGCGGCAACGACGTCGGCGGGGCGGTGCCACTGGTTGATGAGCGTGGAGACCCCCGTGGCCACTGCGAATGTGCTGCCAAGGAAGCCTGCCAATGGACGCCAGCGAGGCGAAACCATGAGGAACACCGCAGCTGCAGCGGATGCCGCCAACGTGGTGTGCCCGGAGGGGAGTGAGTTCAATTCCAAGGTCTGGACGCCGCGGTCGGGCCTGTCCGGAATGAGGAGCTTCAGGATTTGGGTGGCCGCGTTGGCGGCGATGCATGCTGCGACTGCGATTCCGGCGGCGGTCCAGCGGCGGCGGGCGACAGTCACGAAGAGGACCATGATCGCGGCGATGGCCAGCGAGAGCATGGGAAGCATGTCCAGGAAATCGGTGGACGCCCTGCCGGCTGTTCCGCCCAACACGGTGGCCTCGACCAATGCGGACTCGTCGATGAACTGGCCTGCAGTGGTACGCACAAAGAAGTAGTACGTCGCAGCCAGGCCAATGGCGCTGGTGATCGTGGCGAGGCAAAAGAGGAAGCCTGTGCCGGCGCCCGCCGGGCGTCCTTGAAGCGGCCGTTTGCTCGACCTCCCGCTGGTGCGGAATTGCTGGGAACTCATTCTGACTAGACTGCCACAGTTCTCTGGAAGGCTCGTGTGAGTCTCCCTTGAACGCGGCGGCACAAGTGAGGGCTCGGCAACATTCCTGTGACGATTGACACGTGTTAGGTGGCGGGTTTAGGCTTCCTAACACGTGTTAGGGAAGGAAATCTACATGTCGGGAACCAACGGGGCTTTGCGCGAATTCACACGTAGAAGTGCCCTCACAGCCCTCGGCGTCGGAATTGTTGGAGTCACCGCGGCGTCGTGGCCGCGCTTGACAGGGTCCGACATTCCGGGCCGGGGAGACAACAGCCTCAGCATCGCCATCATGGGCACCGCCGCAGACGCAGCAGCCCGCCAGAAAGTCATTGACGCTTTCGCTAAAGTCCACCCCGAAATCAAGGTCAAGGTCCAAGCGATCCAGGCTGTGGACTGGAAGGACTTCTTCACCAAGATCCTCACCATGGTTGCAGCAGGGACACCGCCGGACGTGGTCTACGTGGCAACGGAAGGCGCCCAACTCTTCGCCGAGAAATTGGCCCACCCGCTGGATGAGTACCTGCGCCGCGACGCCGACCATATGAAGGAATACTTCGAGGACGTCCACCCCAGCCTGGTGGAAGCGTTCATGTACAAAGGCAGCCTGTTCCAGCTCCCCATCGACTGGAACGCGGCCAACATGTACTACAACACCGCATCACTCCGCTCGGCGGGCCTGGAACGGCCTTCCGACAACTGGACGCACACGGACTTCCGCAACACACTCGCCGCCATGAAGAAAGCCAAGCCAGCCGACTTCACCCCTTACTACTGGACCAACCGTCTCTTCGGCGGAGTGGTGCCGTGGCTATACGCGAACGAGACCAGCTTCCTCAAGGAAACCAAGTCCCCGGGCGGCGACTGGCTCTGGGACGGCTTCTACGCCAACGACCCCACGCGCAACCTCCGCTCCGGCGGCTACCAATGGCTCGAACCCAACGCCGATGATCCCCGCGTCTTCGAATCCTTCGACTACCTCCGCGGACTCGTGAAGGACGGACTGGGTGTCCGGCCGGAGGAAGGCGGCGGCAGCGCGCTGATCGGCCTCTTCGCCTCCAACAGGATAGGTACGACGCCGGCAGGCGGCTATTGGGTGCAAGGCCTCCACGAGGCAGGGATGTCAGAGAACGACTTCGACGTCCAGTTCTTCCCGAAATGGCGGACACAGCGCCACCAGTTCGGTACGGCAGGTTACGCGATCATGAAGACCGCCAAGGACAAGGACGCCGCCTGGGAATGGGTGAAGTTCAGCTCCAGCCGGGAAGCCATGCAGATCGTGTTCCCCACGCCGAACACCACACCCGCCCGGCGTTCCATGGTCAACGAGCAGCTCTACGCCGGAACCGGTCCGCGGAACTGGAAGGTCTTCTACGACACCCTGGACAAGTTCCCCACCACAGGTCCCATTCCAGCGCCACCCCAGCAGGCCGCCGTCGAAACCGCCCTGATGAAAAACGTAAGCCTGGCTGTCAGTGGAGACGAGCGGCAACTCAAGGCCGCCCTCAGTTCCATGCAGCGCGACCTTGAACTGGCCCTGAGGAGGCAGCCATGAGCACCGCAACCAGTACACCCACGGGGACGGGGAGCGAGCCGGGCCGCCGCCATGCAGCCCGAAAGAACGGAGATGGGTCCAAGCGCGGACGCATGCAGCAACGCTGGCTGCCGTGGGCGTTCCTGGCACCCACCATGGTGGGCATGGGTATCTTCACCCTGCTGCCGATCATTGCGTCGATCGCGCTCGCCTTCTTCCGCTGGGACATCATCTCGGCGCCAACGTTCGTGGGCTTCGACAACTTCGCCGAGGTAGTCCAGGACCCCACCGTCCGGGTGTCGTTCCTCAACACCATCGTGTTCGTGGTGGTGGCTGTAGCCCTCCAACTCGGACTGGCACTTGGCCTGGCGATCATGGTTCAGGAGAAGCTCCCGGCTTGGCTCAGGGTGTTCTTCCGCTCGGCATTCTTCTTCCCGCTCATCCTGTCAGCGGCATCGGTATCGATCTTCATGCGGTACCTCTTCAACGAACAATTCGGCGTCGTGAACTGGTTGCTGTCCATCGTTGGCATCCCAGCGGTTCCATGGCTGACGACGCCAACCGGGTCGGCCGCCGTCGTGATTCTTGTGTATGTGTGGCAGAACTTCGGGTTCTCGTTCCTGCTGTTCATCGGTGGTCTTGCCTCGATCCCTGTGGAGACCTACGAGGCCGCGTCGATCGACGGCGCGACGGGTTGGCGAAAGCACTGGTTCGTCACCCTGCCGCTGCTGAGCCCCACAACCCTGGTGGCCTCGGTCATGGCGATCATCAACGCGCTGCAAGTGTTCGACCAGCCCTATGTGCTCACCCGTGGTGGGCCCGGCGACTCGACACGCACGGCCGTGATGGTGATCTTCGAGTCCGCGTTCCAACGCCTCGAGTTCGGCCAGGCCTCGGCGATCGGCGTGATCCTGACGCTCATCATCATGGCCATCACAGCCGCGCAATTCCGGCTCAGCAAACGATTCGTCTTCTACCAGTAAGGCCCGCCATGACTACCATCCAAGAACGTGTCACCACCACGGCGCCTGTAGTAAAGCGGAAGAAGCGCGACTGGTCAGTGGCCGTCCGTGTCATCGTCTTGCTGATCGCGTCCGTCTTCGTCCTGGGGCCCGTGCTGTGGACGCTGTCCACCTCGCTGCGTCCGCCGTCGGAATCCTTCCAGCTGCCTCCCGCCTTCCTGCCGCTGAACCCGGACCTGACCTCTTACGAGCAAGTGTTCAAGCAGCTCAACATCGTGGCGCTGGTGGTGAACAGCGCGCTCGTTACGGGCCTCATTGCAGTGGGACAGATGATCACCGCCGCGCTGGCCGGTTACGCGTTCGCGCACCTTAAGTTCCGGGGCCGTGGCGCGCTGTTCTCGATCGTGCTGGCCACCATGATGGTGCCCGCGCAGGTCACGATCGTTCCCGTGTTCATGTTGATCCGCGGAGTCGGGCTTTCGGACACACTTCTTGCACTCATCATTCCGGCCATCCCGACTGCGTTCGGCACCTTCCTGATGCGCCAGTACTTCATGGGGTTGCCGGGTGAGCTCGCTGAAGCGGCCGCGATCGACGGTGCCTCGCCGTGGCGGACGTTCCGTTCCGTGTATGCGCCGTTGGCCATGCCGGGCCTGGCGATCGTGGGAATCCTGGCTTTCAACTTCCACTGGAACGAGTTCTTCCGGCCACTCATCATGACCATCTCGGAGCAGAACTTCACCCTGCCGCTGGGTTTGGTCTCCCTCCAAGGAAACCTCGGCACGGGCAGCATCTCCGTGGTCCTGGCCGGCGTTGTCCTCTCCATGATTCCCGCGCTGGTGGTGTTCATGTTCGGCCAGCGCGCGTTGCAGGACGGGCTCACCGCAGGCACGGGCAAGTAACTTTTTGAAAGGGGTTCCGTTGACGGACCTTGCACTCTCTTCCTCTCTGGCGATGGCGGCGACGCACCCGGACCCGGCGTTCCCGCGCTTTCACCCGCGTCCGGCACAGGGCTGGATCAATGATCCCAACGGCATCAGCTACATCAACGGCTGCTACCACGTGTTCTTCCAGTACAACCCTTTGTCCGCGCGGCACTCGCAGATCCAGTGGGGGCACGTGAGCTCTGCTGATTTGGTGCACTGGGAAGAACACCCCGTTGCACTTTCGCCTCAGCCCGGCGGTCCGGACTCCGCCGGGTGCTGGACCGGTGTGGTGACGTTGGATGGTTTAGTTCCGACCGCTTGTTATTCGGGCGTGCAGGACCACGGCGGCCATTCGCAGGTGGTGATTGCCCGAGGGGCCTCTGACCTGGTGACGTGGAAGCAGGACGGGCACGTAGCGGCGTCCATGCCCGCTGATCCGCTGGTGACCGCTGTGCGCGACCCCTTCATCTTCCACTTCAACGGCGCCCGCTACGCCATGCAAGGTGCCGGCCTGGCCGATGGTCGCGCAGCTTTGCTGCTGTACACAGTGGAGACCCTTGACGACTGGAAGTACCAGGGGATTTGGCTGACCTCCGCCGATCCCGTTGCTGCTGCGCACACTCCGGCCGAGATCTGGGAATGCCCGCAGCTGGTGCAGGTACCTGTCTCTTCTGGTGGCTCGGCCTCGTCTGGTGGCTCGGGCTGGGTCATGATGTTCTCCCTGTGGCTCTCGGGCGACGACCACGAGCACGCCAATGGAGTGGGGCACCTGATCGGGTCCCTTACCGCAGACCCTTTGTCCGGGTTGCCGGTATTTACTCCGTCCTCCGGTGGGAAGTCCGATCTTGGCCGCGACTTCTATGCCCCGCAGATCGTGCAGCTCTCTTATGACTCGGCTGATTCTTCTCCTGCGGCGCTGCTATGGGGGTGGGCCAATGAAGGTCCGGGGCGCGACGGTCGCCGTGGCCGCACCCAGGAAGAAATCGACGACGCCGGGTGGTCGGGCGTGTTGACGCACCCTCGCGTTTTGTCGGTGGTTGATGGCGCGCTGGCGGTAACTCCTGCGCCCGAGGTTTTCGCGTACCGGGGTGCTTCCGTGGCTTCGGGGGCTACTGGTTTTGTTGTGGTTCCGGCGTTCGCAGAGGTGCAGGTTCGGGGTGCTTCTGGTGCTGGTGCTGGTGCCGGTGCCGGTTCCGTGGAGCTGGTGCTTGGTTCGGAAGCCGACGCCCAGGTGGTTTATTCCGGTTCCCTGGCAGCGGGCGAAGAGTTGCGGCTCTTCGTCGATGCGTCCCTTGTAGAGGTGTACCGTTCGGGCTCCGTCGCCACCACCCTTCGGGCCTACCCGGTTCCGGGGGAGGAGTGGCAGCTCACCTTGCCCACTGGCGCGACTGCCGACGTCTGGGAGTTGACGCTTCCAGCATAGGCGGCAGGCCGGCGTCGTCCCCGTGTGTTGTGAGGCCCGTTGTGCAGGCTTGGGGTGTGTTTTGGGGTGCAGAGTGGGCCTGGCAACGGGGGTGTCGTGTGTTGTGGGGCCTGTTGTGCAGGCTTGGGGTGTGTTTTGGGGTGCAGAGTGGGCCTGGCAACGGGGGGTGGGTTCGTTGTGGGGCCTGTTGTGCAGGCTTGGGGTGTGTTTTGGGGTGCAGAGTGGGCCTGGCAACGGGGGGTGGGTTCGTTGTGGGGCCTGTTGTGCAGGCTTGGGGTGTGTTTTGGGGTGCAGAGTGGGCCTGGCAACGGGGGGTGGGTTCGTTGTGGGGCCTGTTGTGCAGGCTTGGGGTGTGTTTTGGGGGTGCAGAGTGGGCCTGGCAACGGGGTGTTGGGCGTTGTGGGGCCTGTTGTGCAGGCTTGGGGTGTGTTTTGGGGTGCAGAGTGGGCCTCGCAACGGGGGTGTCGTGTGTTGTGAGGCCCGTTGTGCGTGCTACAACGTGTGCATTAGCGGGTGGGTGCAGGTCCGGTGGATTCGCGGACGACCAAGCGGCAGGGGACCATCGTTTCGACGTTGGTTCCCTTTCCAGCGTCCGGACCCTCGATGGCGCCCGGACCCTCGATCGCATCCAGCAACTTGGTCATGGCTGCCCGGCCGATCTCCCGGAGGGGCAGTGCCATGGAGGTGAGGGAGGGAACCATGGTGTCGGCGATACGGGCTTCGTCGTCGTAGCCCATGATGGACAGATCCTGGGGAACACTGAGGCCCAGGCGCGCTGCGGCCAGGGCGACGCCGACTGCCAGGCGGTCGTTCGCGCACATGATGGCCGTGGGCCGATCAGCCGGGGACACGCCGTCGAGCA
>NZ_JAPSHI010000006.1:24704-171466 GCF_031180005.1 Paenarthrobacter sp.
ATGATGGACAGATCCTGGGGAACACTGAGGCCCAGGCGCGCTGCGGCCAGGGCGACGCCGACTGCCAGGCGGTCGTTCGCGCACATGATGGCCGTGGGCCGATCAGCCGGGGACACGCCGTCGAGCAGTTTCATGGTTCCCCGGTAGCCGGCGTCGATATCCCAGCCTGCCATGAAGATCCGGTCTTCACGGACCGCGGTGCCAGCCGTGGCGTGGGCATCACGGTAACCCTGAACGCGCAAGGGGGCCGCAGGCGAATCCTCGAACCCGGCAAGCAGTGCGATGTCCCGGTGGCCAAGCTCCAAAAGGTGCTCAGTGGCCTCCCTGCCACCCGTTACTTCGTCAGGAATGACGTGATGCAACTGAGGCTGGGGGTGGTTGTCATAGCAGTTGGCAAGGACCGATGGCACGCGGAGCATCCCGTGCGGAACGTCGATGGGTTTCAGGCCGACAGTCACGTACATGAGCCCATCAACCTGCCGATCCAAGAGGGTTTCGACGGCGCTCGCGTCCCTCGCGGTGTCTCGCTCCGTATCCATGACGACGGTAACGAAGCCGCGGCTTCGGGCAACATCATCTGCCCCGCCGATGATGTTGCCATCGAAGGGGCTGACCACTACTTCGTCGGACAGAATGCCGATCACGCGTGACCGTCTATTCCGCAGGCTCAGTGCGATGGCGTTCGGGGAGTAGTTGAGCTCCTCGGCGGCCTGTCGGATCCGGTCCTGGCTCTCCTTGGCCACGTTCCCATCTCCACGCCCGTTCAGAACCAGCGAGACCGCGCTCCTGGAGACGCCCGCCCTTTTAGCGACGTCCAGTGCGGTGGCCTTGCGGTTCATGGGAAGTCCTTCCGTCCTTATTGTCAGCAGTCTACCTAACGCGTGTGAGGTTGCGGGTCCGGCGTGAGGTCCGAGGCATTAGGTCGAGACGGAATACCCAAACTGGGAGTACATCGACTGCATGAAGTTGGACATCCAGATACCGGTAACCACCATGCTGATAACGAACACCGCGATGATGGCCCAGACCGGCAATAGCCCTCGCTTGGGCGCCACTTTATTGACGATCACAGAGCGGCCAATCACGTACACAATCGCGCTAAGGAACGCCCAAGCCCAGTGGAAAGGACGCACGACGCCGGACTGGAGTAGGCGTTGACGGTCCAGGAAAGCGAAAAACACCGAGAGCCCGTAGATCAGGAAACTTGAACCCATGAGCAGGAAATAGCCGGGCGTGTACATGGAGAAGGGGTCCATGGTGGTAACCCCCTGCCGCGTGGTGATCATCCTGAACTCTGGCTGCCAGGTTAACAGGAGCAGGATGGAAACCAGCGGTAACAAGGTGATAGCCCAGATGAACGGGTTGTACACCGGCGTCTCGGGGCTGAGCTCAGGACGTGGTGCCTGGACCGGCGCTTGGAACTGAGCGGGCGCTTGGTGCGCTGTCCATGCACGTCCGTCCCACCATCGGACGAGACGCGGGTCCCAAGGATCCGGGTACCAGCCGGAAGGCGTAGTTGAACCGGGCACTGGTTGAGTCATCATTCCCCCACTTTGAGTCGTGGTTCTGAGAATATCGCGATTGCTGCCTCTCGCTTGCCAGGAGCCTCTCCCCAGTGACCATGTGGCGGTGCAAGGATGGAGCATGAGCTTCTTCGACGACCTCCCCGAGCAGCCCCCGCGGCCGCGCCAAACGCAGCCTGTCCAGCCCGGATGGTACGGTCCGCCGTCGGACGAACTGCCCGGCGTAGCGCTCGTTGGCGGGTTCTTTCACAAGAGCCAGCGGATGGTGGTGGCGCTGAAACTGGTTGAGGTGTATTCCACGGGGTGCCTGTTGGAGCTGGTGTGGTCCGTACGGCGAGGCAACGAATCGGACCAGGAATGGCGGGAGACCGTGGAGGCGAGCTACAACCACCCGCGATCCAGCTTGGACACCAGGACAGGGCTCGAATTAGGGGTCGCTACTGCGGACGGACGCAAGGCTGTTGCGGCAATCCACGGACCATCGACCTTCCCAGAGGCTGAAGAAGTAGCTGGCCCCGTGCTGACAACCTTGGGCGGCGGTGGAGGGAGCAACAACGACGAGTATGTCCAGTTCACCGGCCGCTATTGGTTGTGGCCCTTGCCGGTGGAAGAGGACACAACGCTGGTGGTGCGGTGGCAAGCATTGGGGATCCCCGAATGCTCGCTCGTCCTGCCGGGGGTGCAACTGGCTGAAGCCTTGAGCCGGGTGCTGAACTACTGGTCCGAGTAGCTTTTCCACATAGCCTGATTGGCCTGCAAGTTGGGCGGGAGGCCGCCGGTACAGTGGCAATATGCCTGCACTTCCCTCCCTCGAAGAACTTCTCGATTCGGCTCACGTAGTCTCGTTGCCCATGCGCGTGAAGTTCCGCGGCATCATGGAGCGCGAGACACTCCTTCTGCGAGGACCGCTGGGCTGGGGTGAGTTCTGTCCCTTTCCCGAATACGACGACGACGAATCCTCCCGCTGGCTCGCAGCAGCCTTGGAAGCGGGCTGGCTAGGTTTCCCCACGCCCCTCAGGGACAAGATTCCGGTCAACGCCACGGTTCCCGCAGTTCCGGCAGGGCGTGTCCCGGAAGTGTTGGCACGCTTCGGGAGGGTGGACGCCGTCAAGGTCAAGGTTGCCGAGCGTGGCCAGTCGTTGGGGGAGGACGTTGCGCGAGTACACGCAGTACGCGAGGCCTTTCCTGCCGCCGCCATCCGGGTCGATGCCAACGGGGGATGGGACGTAGACCAGGCCGTGGAAGCCCTGGGCAAGCTTTCCGCGGTTGAACTCGAGTATGCCGAACAACCTGTTCCCACCATTGATGGCCTTGCCGAAGTTCGCCGTCGGCTCGCTGCCGCCGGAACACCAGTCCTTATCGCCGCAGACGAGAGCGTACGCAAGGAAGAGGATCCCCTTCGTGTTGCGCGGGCAGGCGCAGCTGACCTGATTGTCGTCAAGGTCGCGCCACTTGGGGGAGTCGCGCGTGCACTGGACATCGTGGAGCGGGCCGGGCTGCCCGCCGTCGTGAGTTCCGCGTTGGACACCTCAGTGGGCATCCGTGCCGGTTTGGCGCTCGCAGCGTCCCTGCCGTCCCTTCCCTATGCCTGTGGCCTTGGCACCGTTTCGCTGTTCGCTTCGGACATCACGCTGGACCCGCTGGTGGCCGACGACGGCGCTATTCAGTTACGTGACACGGTGGCCGACCCCGGGCTGCTTGAGCGGTACGCGGCATCGAGGGAGCGCCGGGACTGGTGGCGGGACCGACTCCGTCGGGTGCACTCGGTACTGGTGCGAAACCAGCACGGTTTGTTCACCGGGCCTTAACCAGAGCGACCTCTCAATTTCGGATTCCGCTGAAAGGCTCAGCGGGAACCTCGTACATCTCTGGAAGGTCTTCCCCATGTCTGAAACCACCGGACGCACGTTTCCGCTGCTCCCCATGCTCGGCCACACCAAGGGCAAGCGCAGCGCCGTCACGTGTGCTTTGAAGTGCGACAACGCCTGTTCGGGCGATGTTTGCAACACCAGTGCCAACGGCTACTTCCGCGACATTGCTTCAACGGCTATGTCCCGCCGCGCAGCCCTGGGGCTGGGAGCCGCAGGAGCGCTCGCCATCGTACTCGGCGGTGCTGTGACCGGCGGTGACACCGCCGTGGCCGACTCGGGCAATGGACTGTCTGAGGCCGCCAAGAAGGGCTTCAACAAGTCCAAGCTCAAGTTCACCGCCATCAAGCCTGTGGATGCAGCCGTGGATGCGTTCACCGTGCCCGAGGGGTTCGACTGGAAGCCGATCATCCGATGGGGCGACCCCCTCTTTGCCGACTCGCCGGCCTTTGACCTCAACGCGCAGACTGCTGCAGCCCAGGCACGCCAGTTCGGTTACAACAACGACTACACGGACATCCTGCCGATCCCGGGTTCCAAGGATCGCCGTGCCGTGCTCTTCAGCAACCACGAGTACACCAACGAGAACATCATGCTTCCGGAAGGCTTCGATCCCACCGAGGCACGGGCAATCGGCCGTGCCGGACATGGGTTGGCCGTGGTGGAACTCGAGCGCAAGAACAAGAACAAGCCGTGGAGCTACGTCCAGGGAGCACCCCTGAACCGGCGCTTCCTCATGGACACTGTCTACGAGTTGACCGGACCCGCAGCCGGTACCAACCTGGTCAAGACCATTGACGACCCCGCTGGCCGCTGGATCAAGGGCACGCTGGGCAACTGCGCCGGCGGAACCACCCCGTGGGGAACCATCCTCTCCGGTGAAGAGAACTTCAACGGCTATTTCGCTGCCCCTGGCACCAGCGACGGTGACAAGCGCTACGGAATTTCCTCGAAGGCAACCACTCGTCAGTGGGAACTTGATGAGCCGCGCTTCGATACCCGCAACTCCGGGTACGCCAACGAAACCAACCGCTTCGGCTGGATCGTGGAAGTGGACCCCTTTGATCCCACCTCCACTCCCAAGAAGCACTCCGCCATGGGCCGCTTCAAGCACGAGGGCGCCAACGTCATAGTCGCCCCTTCCGGTCACATAGTTGCCTACATGGGCGACGACGAGCGCTTTGACTACCTCTACAAATTCGTTTCCAAGGGCAGGTACCAGGCCGGTGACTCCAAGGAAGCACGCAAGAACAACATGAGCCTGCTTTCCGAGGGCGACCTCTACGTGGCTCGCTTCACGGGTGACTCTCCTGCGGACATTGACGGTACTGGCAAGCTCCCCGCCGACGGTGCTTTCGACGGCACAGGCGAATGGCTGCCGTTGGTCGTAAACGGCACCTCAGCTGTGCCGGGCATGACCGTGCCGGAGGTCCTCGTCTACACCCGCATCGCCGCCGACAAGGTTGGGCCCACCAAGATGGACCGTTGCGAAGACGTTGAGCCCAACCCTCGCACGGGCAAGGTTTACGTTGCCTGCACCAACAACTCCGACCGCGGTAAGCCCGGCAAGGAAGGCGCCACGGAGGTCAACCCGCGCAACCTGAACCGTGACGGCCACGTCGTGGAAATCACCGAAGAACGCGAGCAGACGGGCATCAAGTTCAACTGGAACCTCCTGTTGGTAGCCGGGGATCCCGCAAAGAACACCTCCACGTACTTCTCCGGATTCCCGGCCGACAAGGTGTCACCCATCTCGTGCCCGGATAACGTTGCCTTCGACTCCGTGGGCAATCTCTGGATCTCCACCGACGGCGCTCCAGGCACCATTGGCTACGCCGACGGCCTGTTCAAGGTCACCCTCGAAGGTCCTGAGCGCGGCAAGGTGGAACAGTTCCTCGCCGTTCCCCGTGACGCCGAAACCTGTGGTCCGATCATCCACGACGAAGAGCGCACCGTGTTCGTCGCCGTGCAGCACCCTGGCGAGGACGGCTCGTTCGAGGCACAGAACTCCTTCTTCCCGGACTACGTCCCAGCAGGAGCTACCCCCTCAGCGGGTGCGGCAAGGGCTCCCCGCCCCTCGGTGGTACAGGTTTTCCGCAAGTAAGGCCTGTTTCTCCCGATTCTGACGAATGCTCTCCCTCCCGGGATCCCGGGAAGGGGAGCATTTCGTCTCTTCGAACCTTCTTTCACGTCCCGCGTGTTTGGGCCGGTCGCTCTTTCACGTCCCGCGTGTTTGGGCCCGTCGCTCTGCCATAACCCCGGGGTCAAAATCCGTAAGGTGCCTAGGGTGTTGTCTGCTGTGTCACGATTCGTAGGCAATGGATGAGCCTTGGCCTTTCAAACGCCATACTGTTGCGCTGAGGGAGGCCCTCCTGCTGGCCGTTCTGACACCGACCGGTTCGCCAGGGTTCGCGCGTTTCGATCCTCACTTTATGCCCCGGTTCCTGCGCCTTAGCCAGGTATTGCTGGACGTCTACGAACCCCAGCGGCACCCGGGTGCGAGACGGTTGGCCGGAAGGGCTCGGGATGTGAGAGACGGTTGGCCGGAAGGGCTCGGGATGTGAGAGACGGTTGGCCGGAAGGGCTCGGGATGTGAGAGACGGTTTGGGGCCGGGCACGCCAATAGACTGGAACGGTGAATTCCCAGGACTCTCTGACTTCCATCGGCGCCGCCCGGATCGCTGTTACAGCACTGCTCGACGGCGGTGTGCGGCACGTGGTGGTGGCGCCAGGTTCGCGATCAGCCCCGATGGCCTACGCCTTGGCCGAAGCGGAAGCTGCAGGCCGCGTCCGGCTCCATGTGCGCATCGATGAACGGGACGCCGGGTTCACAGCCCTGGGCTTGGCGCTTTCCACCGAGGCGCCGGTGGCTGTGGTCACCACCTCCGGTACAGCGGTGGGCAATCTCCTGCCCGCTGTCATGGAAGCCAACCATTCAGCTGTCCCCGTGATCGTCATCTCTGCAGACCGGCCGGAAGAACTTCGCGGGACCGGGGCGAACCAGACCACCACCCAACTGGACCTCTTCGGCGATCACGTTCGATTCGCCGTCGACGTCCCTGCGGGAGATCATCCACAGAAGGCTGTTGCGACCGCACTCTATGCAGCCACCGGCGCTCTCGAAGACACCCCTCCGGGCCCCGTCCAGGTGAACCTTGCCTTCCGCGATCCTTTGGTACCGGCGGACGGCGACGCCCTTCCGGCCGCCGCGGGACACGGCGTGTTCCATTACGACGCCGGTCCCCAAGCGCTGGATCTTCCGGCGGCATCCAACGAGCTCGCTGAGCGACGCACGGTGGTCCTCGCAGGTCACGACGCCGGCCCCGTTGCCGAGGCTTTTGCCCGCGCCCATGGTTTGCCTTTGCTGGCGGAACCTTCATCGAACGCACGCTTCGGGCCGAACGCGGTAGGGCCCTACCGGGTACTTCTGGCGCACTTCGGACCTGGTTCGCCGACGCCGATCGAACGCGTGGTCCTGTTTGGCCGGGCTACTCTCTCCCGTCCGGTGGCCGCCCTCCTGGCACACGAGTCTGTTGAGTCCGCCATCTACCAGCCCGTCCCCGTGGCCTGGTACGAGGCTGGACGGCGGCGTGAAACCCCCATCGAAACCCTGCCAGAGCTTGCCGAATTCGCCGGGCTTGGCTCCGCCGAGTGGCTCGACTCCTGGCTTCTCGCAGGTGCCGCTGCCCAGCATGCCCTCGATGGCGTGTTGTCCGGGGAGGGCCTCGCGAACGGACCATCCGTTGGGGCTACCGTCTGGGAGCACTCCCGCGGACAGCTGGTGCTGGGTTCCTCCAACGGCATCCGGGACGTGGACCTAGCCGGACATCCTCACAGCGAACCCCTTGCAACGGTGTACGCCAATCGCGGCCTCGCCGGCATCGACGGCACCATCGCCACAGCCACTGGCGTCGCAATCGGCAGCGGCCGCGAAACCACTGTCCTCCTGGGCGACGTCACCTTCCTCCATGACGCCGGCGGACTGCTCCTAGGGCATGGGGAACCTGTACCGGACCTCCGAATCGTTGTGCTCAACGACTCTGGCGGCGCCATCTTCAGTCTCCTCGAACACGGGGCGGTCGAGGGCTCAGGCGCCTACGGCACCGCCGTCGAGCGCCTCTTTGGCACCCCGCACTCAGTGGACATCGCGGCACTCGCGGCGGCATACGGCGTCGGGCACCAAGCGGTGACCACGACGGCGGAACTCGCCGCGGCCCTGAAGTCGCCGTTGAAGGGTCGCACCATCGTGGAGGTGCGCGTGGACCGGGCGGGCCTCCGCGAGCTCCATGCACGGATCAAGGAGGCCATCTCGGCCGCAGTAGGCCAGGTTCTGACGGCGGGCTAGTCCCCGGCGGCCCAACTCGCCTGCGCCTCCAAGATCCTCCAACGCTGCGCATACAGATCCACGCTGCGCGGATTCGGGTGTCGCCATGAAATTTGGGTGTCGGCCAAGACTTTGAGCGTCGTGAACCGGATTGCGCGGCGTCCGAATCTGGGTGTCATTGGTCCGTCGCAGCAGCGGCGGTGGATCGGGAGTTTCCACATACGGCGGAGAAGGCCTACTCAAGGCATCGGCAAAGCCGAAGGCTAGTGCTATGCGGAGCCTACCCAAACTGATCCTCGCCAAGGACCTGTCACTCATCGGCGGGGATTCCCGGAAATTGTCAGAGGCATCCAAGGCGGGAAAGCTCGTGAGAATCAGGCATGGGGTGTATGTCGACGCACAGAAGTGGGCGCTGTTGGAGAGTTGGGATCGCTATGCCCTGAGGGTCGAGGCGGCGGCGGAGACTTTCACGTCCGCCACCGTGTTCTCACACCATTCTGCGGCCAGCATTCATGACATTCCGACCATCCTCGGACGACAACCCATTCACGCGCTCAGTTCTTATGCCGGCGGAGGAAGGTCCAGGGCAGGTGTTCGACGGCACTATGTTAGCGATGGCCACCAGGAAGCCGAGGAAACGAATGGTTTCCTGGTCACCGGCCGGGTCAGGACTGCACTGGACATCGCAGCCTCCGTGCCATTTGCCGAGGCTGTTGTTCCCGTGGATTTCCTCTTATCCCCTGGACGTCGTCGCAACCCCGTAACAAGGGATGAGCTGTTGAATGCTATTGATGCCCGGTATTCGAAGGCCGCCGCCAAGCGCGTGGCGGCGGTTGTTCAGTTTGCAGTTAAAAACTCGGGTTCGCCGGGGGAGTCCTACTGCAGGGGACTCGTGCACCTCGCCGGTTTCGCTGCTCCCGAGTTGCAGTATGAAGTTCGAACGAAAGTGGGGGTCGTCTACACGGACTACTACTGGAAGGGCGTCAAGGTGGTGGGAGAATTCGATGGCCGCGAAAAGTACATGAAGCCGGAGTACTTGAAGGGACGTACGCCTTCCCAAGTAGTGATCGAAGAAAAGGACCGCGAAAATGCCATCCGCGCCACCGGCCGAAGTGTGTTCCGGTTGGTGTGGAGTGACTTGACAGTTGGCAAGCTGGAACGCGAGCTTGTGGCAGCCGGGGTTCCCCGCCGCCGTCGTGCTTCATTAGGACACCCAAATTCGTAGGCGAGACGGCAACGGGAGGGTGCCTCCCAAATATGGGTGTCACCCTCCCGTTTCAGCGGCGCGAAAGAAGATGCGCGGCGTCAGCGTGGCGCGAACGAAGGAGTTAGTCCGCCACGTCAATGTGCGTGGGGTCGAGGACGCGGCGCAGGAATTCCTTGGTGCGGGGCTGAGTGGGGGCGCTGATGACGTTCTCTGCCGGCCCTTCTTCCACCACAACGCCGGCGTCCATGAAGACCACGCGGTCGGCAACTTCGCGGGCGAAGCCCATCTCATGCGTAACCACCAGCATGGTCATGCCTTCCTGGGCAAGCTTGCGCATGACGGCCAGGACGTCGCCCACGGTCTCGGGGTCGAGGGCAGAAGTGGGCTCATCGAAGAGCATGAGCTGCGGGTCCATGGACAGGGCACGCGCGATGGCGACGCGCTGCTGCTGGCCACCGGAGAGCTGGTCCGGGAAACGATCGGCGAAGTGTCCCAGGCCAACGCGTTCCAGATTTCGGCGGGCCACATCAGAGGCCTCGGACTTGGACCGCTTGAGGACCTTGGTCTGGGAGATGGTGCAGTTTTCCAGGACGCTCAGGTGCGGGAAGAGGTTGAAGTGCTGGAACACCATTCCCACGCTCTGACGCATTTTGTTGAGGTCTACGTCGGGATCGGTGGCTTCAAAAGAGCCAACGTTAATGGTGCCCGCGTTCGGCTGCTCAAGCAGGTTGACACAGCGAAGGAGAGTGGACTTGCCCGAGCCGGAGGGTCCGATCAGGCAAACAACCTGACCCGGTTCGACCGTCAGCGAGATTCCTTTGAGGACCTCGTTGCTGCCGTAGGACTTACGCAGATCCTTGATATTTACGCCAGCGGCACGAACGGCGGCCGTGCTCCCAGTGGAGTTATTCATGACTGTCCTGCCTATCGCTTGGTCCGCGCGGAGCGGCTTTCGAACTTCCGTGCCAGGAGGCTCAAGGGGATGGTGATGACCAGGTAGAACGCACCTGCCACGAGAAGCGGGGTCAAGCCGGCGCCAAGGCTGGAGATGCCGTCGCGGCCAAACTTGGTGAGCTCGAACTGGGATGCGGTGAGGCCCAGGACGTAGATCAGCGAGGAGTCCTTGGTGAGCAGGATGACCTCGTTGGTGAGCGGCGGCAGGACGATCTTGAAGGCCTGGGGGATAACGATGCTAACCATGGCCCGCCAGTGCGGCATACCCAGCGAACGGGCTGCTTCCATCTGGCCCTTGGGTACGGCTTGAAGGCCGGCGCGCAGGGTTTCGGCGATGTACGCCGCTGCCACCATGCCCAGGGAGATCATGACGATCACGAACACGTCCCACTGAACGCCGAATGCCAGGGGAACGCCATATCCGAAGGCGATGAAGACCAGCAGGGCGGGAACGCCGCGGAAGAACTCGATGTAGCCGGTGGCGAGCCAGCGATACAGAGGGAAGGAAGAGAGTTTCATCAGGGCGAGCAGAAGGCCGCCGGACAAGCCCACAATGAAGCCGAGGGCCGTGTAGATGAGGGTGTTCTTGAGGCCCACCAGGAAGATATCCGGGAACATCGGGCCGATCTTGGCGAAGTTGAAGACGCTGTTGCCCACCGTCTTCCAGTCCACGGCAATTATCACGGCGGCCACGGCCACAACAAAGATTCCGGCCTGGACGTACAAACTGACTTTGGCTCGTTGACGTGCAGTCATTGCCATGGGGTTCTCACATTCATGTTGCGCAGGTGGGGCCCCGAAAGGACCTGAACAGATCGTTTCGGGGCCCGCCTGCGTTGTTCTCGGGGAGCCGGGCTCGGACTACTTGGTGGCTTCGCCGAACCAGGTGGTCTCGAACTTCTTCAGGGTGCCGTCGTCGGTGATGCGCTTCAGAGTGGCGTTCACAGCCTCCGTCATGGCGGTGTTGCCCTTCTTGATGGAGATACCCAGCTGCTCGCCCGTTGCGTAGTCTTCAACGCGCTTGAGGTTGGAATCGTCCTTGATGGCGTAGCCCAGGACGGACTGGTTGCCGACGGCAGCGTCGATGGTGCCGGCCTTGAGGGCCTGGACCAGAAGGCCTGAGTCTTCGAACTGCTGGGCGTCGATTCCCTTGTCCTTGGCGTACTGGGCGCCGGTAGTGGCCTGCTGGACGCCCACCTTCTTGCCCTTTGCGCCGTCGAGGTTTTCGATGCCGGAGGCGGACGTGGCCACGAGGGTCAGGTCGTCGTCCAGGTAGGGAGTGGAGAAGTCCATGACGTTCTTGCGGACGTCGGTGATGGAGATCGAGGAGATGGAGACGTCGCAACCGGTTAGGGCGGTGCCGGTCTCGATGGCTTCGAAGGAGCTGTCCACCACGTTGAGCTCGGCCTTGACGTCCTTGGCGAGCTCGGCGGCGATGTCCATGTCGAAGCCGACGATCTTGCCGTCCTTCTGGAATTCGAAGGGCTCGTAAGGAATGTCCGAGCAGACCGTGAGCTTACCCGCGTTGATGAGCGCCAGGCCCGCCTCGTTGGTGGCAGCGGGGGTGGAGGAACCACCACAAGCGGTCAGGGCCAGGGCGCCGGCTGCGAGCACGGCGGCAATCTTGGTGCCGGACAGAACCGAACGGGAGATCTGCATGTTTTTTACCTTTTGTTGCGGTGGATGCTGAACTGAGTCGGTTTTAGTGTAGCGCCGAACGTGAGATGTGCATCACAGGAAACGAAGTTTCACTATTGGATAACAAGTTTACCCACTTATCAACCACCCCGGCAGCGGCCGTGTCTGGAATCCCAGATTCAGCGCTTGATGCCCAGCGCTTCCAGCATTGGCCGGAACTTGGCCCACGTTTCGGCCAACTCTGCCTCCGGCTGGGAGCCTTCAACGATGCCGCAACCCGCGTACAGGCGCACCCTGTTGGCGTCTTCGATGACTGCGCCGCGGAGCGCAATACCCCATTCACCGTTCCCTGCAGCATCGAGCCAACCCACAGGTCCGGCGTACGGGCCACGGTCCAGATGCTCGAGTTTGCGGATCAGCGCGCCGGCTACCAGCGTGGGTGTTCCGCAGACCGCCGCAGTGGGGTGCAAAGCATTGATCAGGGCCAGGCACGTCGGCACATGGCCTTCGATATCCGCCAGTTCAGCCTTCACGTCCGAGGCCAAATGCCACACATTGGGCAGCTCCAGAATGAACGGCTCGCTGTGGGAATTCATCGCTTCGGAGAAGGGAGCCAGCTGCCGCGTCAGCGAATCGATGGCGATGTCGTGTTCGTGCCGCTGCTTTTCGGATCCCGCCAGTACCCGCTCCGCGTAGGCCATGGGGGAGCCGTCCATACCGTCGGCATCACGGCGATCCAAGGTTCCTGCCAGCACGCGCGCCTGTGCAGTGCGGCCCTCCACCTGAATCAGCATCTCAGGCGTAGCACCCACGAGTCCGTCCACACCGTACGTCCAACATTCCCGGTACCTTGCGGCGAGCTGACGAAGCACCTCCGCGGCGTTGACGCCATCGGGCAGGTTGGCCACGACGTCGCGCGCCAACACAAGCTTCTCGAGCTTCCCGGAGCGAATCTCCTCCACACCATTGGAAACGGCCTGCATCCAAGCTGCCTCACTCAGGGAACCGCGACTGAGGTGACCAGCAGAACCGTCCGCAGCAACAACGTCAGGTGAGAGTCCGACGTCGGACCCTCCTGCCGCTAAACCGTCGCCGTTGGACTCGGGCTCAGTGAGCCAGCGGTCCACCGAGGCGAGGACGCCCGCCTCGGTGAGGGGGCCGTCGTCGAACGTTAATTGGGTGGCCCAGGCACGGCCGTCGCGGATGCCAACCACCAGTTCGGGAAGGATCAGGCGGGAAACGTGCGGGGAGGTTTTGGAGAAAGCGAACGAGCCGAAAGCCACAGGGCCAGTGCCTGGGATCTCAACGTGATCCGTGATTTCCGCCTCAAGAATGAGGTGCCGCCACCAGATATCGGCCTCAAGGAATCTCTCGGGTCCGGTGGCATTGAAGCGCGTCAGCTCGCCATAACCCACCAGGCCGGCCTCACGGCGGGACCAGCAAAGGACGTCGTCCCGCACCAGAAACGACGGCAGCCCCCCGGAGGATGATTCAACATCGAGGGGGACTGTCAAGGTACGGAGCGTGCTCGTCATGATGGAACAACAGTACTCCCGCGCGCAGCCAGAATCTGAGCCGACTTCTACAGCGCAGCAAAGTCGGTTGAATGTCTGAGACAATTACAGGGTGAACCGAGCATCCTTGGAAAAGCGTCCGGACGAAGTTGCGACGATGTTTGATGATGTCGCCCCAAAATACGACGTCGTCAATGATGTCCTGTCCATGGGACAGACGCGGCGCTGGCGGCGGATCGTGGTTGACGCCATGGATGTGAAGGTTGGCCAGAAGGTCCTTGACCTCGCCGCCGGAACGGGCACTTCCAGCGAACCCTACGCCGATGCGGGCGTGGACGTAGTGGCCTGCGACTTCTCCTTGGGCATGCTCAAAGTGGGCAAGCGCCGCCGCCCGGATATCAACTTCATCGCCGGTGACGCCACCAACTTGCCGTTCGCTGACAACAGCTTCGATGCTTCCACTATTTCCTTCGGGCTCCGCAACGTGGTGGAACCCCGCAAGGCCCTCGAGGAAATGCTGCGCGTCACCAAGCCCGGCGGACGCCTGGTCATCGCCGAGTTCTCCCACCCCGTGGTTCCGCTGTGGCGCAACCTCTACACCGAGTACCTGATGCGTGCGCTCCCTGCCATCGCCACCAAGGTCTCCTCCAACCCGGACGCCTACGTGTACCTCGCCGAGTCCATTCGTGCGTGGCCGGACCAGGACCACTTGGCCCAGTGGCTCAGTGATGCCGGCTGGACGGACATCACGTACCGCAACCTCAGCGGCGGCATCGTTGCTGTTCACCGTGCACAGAAGCCCGATGAGCACCGCGAGAGTGTTCCCGTGGCCAAGCTCCGCCGTCAGATAAAGCCGCGCCACCAAGCCGGCTAACCAGCACTGCCTGTTGAATTAGGACGTTGTGAAAGTACTGATTGTTGGCGCGGGCCCGGCAGGGTCCACCGCTGCGTATTACCTCGCCCAGCAGGGCATCGATGTCACGGTGCTGGAAAAGACTTCCTTTCCCCGTGAAAAGGTATGCGGCGACGGCCTGACTCCGCGCGCCGTCCGCGAGATTCAGAAGCTCGGACTTCCCCACGCGGTCTCCGAAGGGTGGCGGCGCAACAAGGGCCTCCGTCTCATTGCCGGTGGTCGCACCATTGAACTTCCCTGGCCCGAGGTAGCTGACTTTCCCACGTACGGCCTGATCCGGACCAGGCTCGGTTTCGACGAGGACCTGGCCCGTCACGCTCAGTCCGCGGGCGCCGTCGTGCTTGAACGCCACAGCGTCACCTCCGCGCTGACTGCGGAGGACGGTCGCGTCATCGGCGCCCGGGCTTCCATCCTGGACGTGTCCGGACGCAAAACGGGCGAAACGCGCGACTTCCACGCCGACGTCGTACTTGCCGCGGACGGAAACTCGACGCGGACCGCGGTGTCGCTGGGTATGCACAAGCGTGACGACCGTCCGCTGGGCGTCGCGGTGCGCACCTACTTCACCTCGCCAAGGCACGACGACGACTGGATGGAAGGTTGGCTGGAACTTCCCGGCAAGTCCGGCAAGCCACTGCCCGGCTACGGCTGGGTGTTCGGTGTTGGCGACGGCACGTCCAACGTGGGCCTCGGCATCCTTAACTCGTCCAAGGAATTCGGCAAGCTCGACTACAAGCAGGTCCTCCGCGAATGGACCGCCGGCATGCCCTCCGAATGGGGCTTCACTCCGGAAAACCAAGTGGGGGAGATCCGCGGCGCCGCGCTGCCCATGGGCTTCAACCGCACGCCGCACTACTCGCCCGGGCTGCTCCTGCTGGGCGATGCCGGCGGCATGGTGTCCCCGTTCAACGGCGAGGGCATTTCCTACGCGATGGAATCGGCCCGGTTCGCGGCCGAGTTCTTGATTGACGCTTCTTCGCGGTCGGCTTCTGCCGGTTGGTCCACGCACGACGCCGATGCCCACCTTTCGCGGTACGCGGACTATGTGCGGGAACAGTGGGGATCGCACTTCACCCTTGGCCGGATGTTTGCGTCCTTGATTGGAAAGCCTGCGGTGATGAAGCTTGCATTGCGCACAGGCATGCCAATTCCTGTGCTCATGCGATTCGTGGTCCGAATGCTCGCAAACCTCACGGATCCGTCCGCCAAGGGCTTCGAAGACCGCGTGATCCGGGTCCTCGAGATGCTGGTTCCGGCTACGTCCAACACTTCCTCTGCCGGCGCCCTTACGCCGGCAGGCACCAACTCCGCGGTTTCCGCAACAACTAGTTAGGGTTAACCCGTGACGAACTCTGCCGAACACAGCTGGACGCACGCCGGGCACGGCTTGCCGCAGACTGTTGAGCCTGCACCCAACACCACCGCGATCGCAACGGGACTCCAGCTGCCCGCCGGATTCGCCGCGATTGCGGGCGATCCAGAGCTCGGCCCTGCCATCACCACCAATCTTGCCCGGGTGGAGAAGAAGCTCCGCGAAGCCATCTCCAACTCGGACCCCTTGGCTGACGCGACGTCGCGCCACCTAGTGGAAGCCGGCGGCAAGCGTATCCGTCCGCTGCTCACTCTGTTGTGTGCCCACCTCGGCGATGCATCACGTCCCGAGGTTGTGCAGGCTGCAGTTGTAGTGGAATTGACGCACCTTGCCACGCTGTACCACGACGACGTGATGGACTCAGCTCCATTCCGCCGCGGTGCTCCTACCGCCCACGAAGTATGGGGCAACTCGGTGGCCATCCTTACCGGCGACCTCATTTTCGCCCGCGCCTCCATCCTGGTGTCCGAGCTCGGTTCGCGTGCGCTTGGCATCCAAGCACGCACGTTTGAGCGCTTGTGCCTCGGCC
This sequence comes from Paenarthrobacter sp., assembly GCF_031180005.1. NCBI lineage: Bacteria > Bacillati > Actinomycetota > Actinomycetes > Micrococcales > Micrococcaceae > Paenarthrobacter > Paenarthrobacter sp. The sequence goes on from NZ_JAPSHI010000006.1 coordinate 40,547, forward strand.
AGCTCCACGAAACGGTGGGCCCCCGTGAAGACGAGGATCCCGTAGAGCACTACCTGTCCGTCATTGCTGACAAGACCGGCTCACTGGTTGCAGCGTCAGGCCAGCTCGGGGCAATCTTCGCCGGTGCCGACGAGTCCTTCGAGGACCTGCTGGTGGAATACGGCGAAAAGGTGGGCGTTGCTTTCCAGCTCGCTGACGACGTCATCGATGTCACCGGCGTGAAGGTCAAATCCGGCAAGTCCCCGGGGACCGACCTCCGTGAAGGTGTTCCCACCTTGCCTGTCCTGTTGCTTCGCCGTGATGCTGCTGCGGGCGATGCCTCGGCTGCTTCGCTGCTGGAACTGATTGACGGCGACCTGTCCTCTGACTCTGCCCTGGCTGAGGCCGTAGCCGGTCTGCGGGAGCACCCTGTCACCAACGAATCCTGGAAAATTGCCCGCCAGTGGTCCGCTGAGGCAGTTGCCGCCCTGGACCCGCTGCCGGAGGGCGTTGTGAAGGCCTCGCTGACCAACTTCGCGCATGCCGTGGTGGACCGCAGCAGCTAGGGTTTCCCTTGCTTTGGCAGGCGTCCGGGCTTCATAGGCCGGGCGCCTGCTTTTTTATTGCCCACAATTTGGGTGCAGGCCTTGGAGTTCCTCGGGCCTACACCACCTACTTCGAAGGTCCGAGTGTGGTGACACGCCGGTGGTTGCGGTGTGTTGCGGCGCCGGTGGAATCAAAGTGGGTGGTGGCCGTACGCGGTTAGCGGCCAAACTCTTACCCTCCCGGAAAAACGGAATGGCCCCGGCTCGCTGCAACGTTACGAGTCTTACGCTGCACCGAACCGGGACCACAATCTCCGTTCGCATCAGACCCACCGGAGGCATTTAGTGGATCCGTGAAAAGCTTATGACAATCCTGTCACATATGCAACTCCATGCGTCAATGGTTTTCCCGTTCCTGCAGCGCGATTTACAGCAAGGCGCTGGCCCTCCACCACCAACTTTGAATTTCGGAAGTGAGGGCCTCTCCGGAGTTAGGGTGTGTCATAACCTCAGGGCCGCCAAACCTAGTGGTGGGAGACCGCCGGGTTGTCCACATACGACGAATTCCCAGCTCAGGTTGCCCGGTGAGCCCACGAGCATTGGCCTATGGACATCACACAATTCCTAGCCAGCCGCCTCGGCGCAGCTACAACGGATTCGCTTCGCCGGGCTGGATTCACTCGGCGGGCGGTAGCCGGTGCTTTGAAGACGGGGGTGATCCACAGGCTTCATCGAGGTGTCTACACTTCCCGGGCATCAGACCCCGACGTCGTTGCTGCCTTTCGAGCCGACGGGCTGCTTACTTGCATCTCGGCAGCGCGCTTTTATCGTTTGTGGACACTCGAGGACGCAAGGTCACTCCATCTCAGCTGCTGCACGGGACAAGCGCGACACGGTGTAGTCCACCACGGAGCCTGCCTGCATCCAGTCCACTCGTATCTCCCGATAGCGGGGGTGGCCGATGTCCTGATCCACGCCCTCAGATGTCTGCCGGAACTTGAAGCGCTCGTCATGGTGCAGAGTGCTGTAAGCCAGGCGCTCCTTTCCACCGATTTCCTGAGATCAAAGCTCCCTGGCAACAGGAATGGCAAGATTCGGGGAATCCTGGATCTCGTTCTGCCGAGGGCCGACTCACTCCTGGAAATACTCGCGCACACCCATTTCACAAGGGCAGGCCTCCGGGTACAGATGCATGTGGAACTGCCCGGAGTGGGAGAGGTGGACTGCTTGGTCAACGAATGCTTGATCGTAGAACTCGACGGTGGCACCCACCTGGAGGGAAAACAGGTTAAGAAGGACCACTACAGGAACAACGCTGCCATGCGCGGAGGTCTGCTGAGTCTTCACTATTACTACGCCGACGTCGTTCATCACCCGGAGCGCATGGTGGCCGAAGTCGTGGCAGTCCTGTTCAACAGGGAAGTTGGCCGCTTCGCGCCGGCGAGGTACGCGCCTTGGTGGGTTCCGCCGTCGTAAGTTCCCGTCCCCGCCGTACCGCCACCACCTACTTTGGCCCCAACTTTCTGGCGACACACCCCCTAAGCGGCGCGTCAGGGCAGTTCCAGAATCAAAGTGGGTGGTGGACGCGCAGACCGCCAAAGCAAAACAGCCCCTTCCCTGACTAAGAAGTCAGGGAAGGGGCTGCTCGAAACCGGGAAGTTAGTCTTCGTCGTCGTTGAATGCCCACTCGAACATGTCGAACACGAACTCCGAGAAGGTGCCTTCTTCGCTCTTCCACTGGCCGCGGGCGTTGTTGCGGCGCCAGACGATGGGGTCCGGGATGCTGAGGTCGGCGGTGCGGAAGCCCCAGGTGAACTGCTCTTCCTCGTCCTCAAGGAACATGAGGAAACCTTCGTCATCGACTTCGAGTTCCTCGGGGTCCCAGAAGTAGTGGTAGGCCTCCATGAGGTCCTCGCAGCCGCCGATTGCGAGGTAGAACTCGCGCAGAACCAGCGGGATGGTGAAGGAGTGATCGGCGAGGGCGTCGTCCAGTTCGTCGGGCGTGAGGCCGTCTTCTTCCTGCCATTCATCCTCGAGATACTTTGGGACCAGCGCGCGGAACTTCTCGAGGAACATGTCAGTCATGCTCTTATCCTAGCTAATCCCGGGCACCCGAAATTGCGCCCCCACCGGTGCCTGCGCGATGCCAACCACGCACAGCCAGGGGCACATACCAACCGCGGCGCCAGGCGGTTACCCGGAAAGTGAAAACAACACCGGCAATGACACAGGCGGTAAGCCCGCTGAACAGGCCAAGGTGCCACAGCAACGTGGTCAAACCGGCGCCCACGAAGGCAGGCAGTGCGTAGATATCGCGGTTGTTGAACAGGGTAGGGACTTCGTTGGCGGTGATGTCACGGAGCAGGCCGCCGCCCACTCCCGTGGTGACTCCCAGGAGGATCGCAGCCACCGGGTTCATGCCGGCACTGATGGCCTTCAGGGTGCCGGTAATGCAAAACAACGCCAATCCGCCGGCGTCGAACAGCGTCAAAAGGGACGTGAAGCGCTGGACAGAGGAAAACAGGAAGTAGACCAGCATCGCCGCAAGAAGCGGGGGAGCCAGATACGCCGGGTTCGTGAAGGCGATCGGGGGTCCGGCGTTGATCACGATGTCACGGATCACCCCACCGCCCAGCGCCGCGATGGAAGCGAGCAGCACCGAACCAACAAAGTCGAATTGTTTACGGGCGGCCAACAACGAGCCCGACACAGCAAAAAAGAACACGCCGACGAGGTCAAGCCAAAGAAGAACAATGTCAAAGGAAATCAAGTGGACTGGTTCTTTCTTAAAGTGCTTCACAACAGGTGCTGGCTCAACGTTACGCTAGCTCCCATGAACAGCCCCGTTTTGATCGCTTGCGCCCATGGAACCCGCAACGCCGAAGGCCAGGCTGCCATCCGACGCGTGATGGCAGAAATTGAAACTCTCCGCCCCGGACTGCGCGTTGTTGAGGCGTACGTTGACGTCCAGGAACCCGAGTTAGGCGGCGTGGTGGAGGGCCTGCCCCAGGGGACTGCCGCCGTCGTCGTACCGCTTTTGCTCTCTACCGGTTTCCACATCAAGGTGGACGTGCCCAAAGCCATCAAGAGCCGGCCCGAGGTAGTGGCCGCCAGGCCCTTGGGTCCGGATCCGCGGCTGGCTGAGCTGTTGGCCACCCACTTGCGTGCGGCGGGCTTGAAGGAGGACGACGGCGTGTTGCTGGCCGCCGCGGGATCGTCCCTTCCGGACGGCTCGGTTGACTCTGAAGAGCAGGCGCGACTGCTCGGCGAGCTGCTGCCGAACAAGGTGCGCGTCGCCTATGGCGCCAGTGCCCAGCCCACAGTGCCCGACGGCGTCGCCTCCTTGCGCGAAGAACTCGCCGCTGACGGTGGGACAGGCAGGGTCTTCATAGCCTCGTACCTCTTGGCTACGGGTTATTTCCACGACCAGTTGGCCAAGGCGGGCGCGGACATTGTTGCGGCGCCGTTGCTGCCGTCTCCTGTGTTGGCCGAGATCGCGCTGGAACGGTACGACGCAGTGTTGGAAAGGCTCTCCTAACCTTTATTTACGCGGAAATGGGAGCAATTGGACCTGCACAAAACAGGTCCTCCGGACAAGGCCGCTGGCGTGTTCGTGACGAAATGTTTCCCTAGGTGACTTAGCGTTTCCGGACCTTTGCTGGCGAAAACTGGCCAGACCTACAGTCGATGTATGACAGATACAGCTGTAGCCGGTGCGTCCTCGGACACCGCAGTCCCCTCGCGTCCGGCGCGCACCCGCCCTGCCGCCAAGCCCCACGGCCAGTGGAAGGTTGACGGCACCGCACCGCTCAACGCCAACGAGACCTGGAAGCAGGAAGATAACGGGCTGAACGTCCGTGAGCGGATTGAGTCTGTCTACTCCAAAGAGGGCTTCGATTCGATCGACGGCACCGACCTTCACGGCCGTTTCCGCTGGTGGGGCCTCTACACCCAGCGCAAGCCCGGGATCGACGGCGGCAAGACGGCAACGCTTGAACCGCACGAGCTCGAAGACAAGTACTTCATGCTGCGCGTTCGCATCGACGGTGGGGCGCTGACCACTGAGCAGCTTCGCGTCATCGGCCAGATTTCCGTGGACTTCGCCCGCGGCTCGGCCGACCTTACGGACCGCCAGAACATCCAGTTGCACTGGATCCGCGTTGAGGATGTGCCGGAGATTTGGCGCCGCCTCGAGTCCATCGGCCTGTCCACCACCGAGGCCTGCGGCGACGTTCCCCGCGTCATCCTTGGCTCCCCGGTTGCGGGCATCGCCAAGGACGAGATCATCGATCCCACCCCGCTGATCCACGAGCTCGCCGAGCGTTTCATTGGCGACCCCGAGCTGGCGAACCTGCCGCGCAAGTACAAGACGGCCATCACGGGCCACCCGTCCCAGGACGTGGTGCACGAGATCAACGACTTCGCCCTGGTAGGCGTTGTCCACCCCGAGCTCGGTGCCGGCTACGACCTCTGGGTTGGCGGCGGCCTGTCCACCAACCCGCGCCTGGCCGAACGCCTTGGCGTGTTCGTCTCAGCTGACGTTGCCGCTGAAGTATGGCTCGGCGTCACCAGCATCTTCCGCGACTACGGTTACCGCCGCATGCGCACCAAGGCCCGCCTGAAGTTCCTTATGAACGATTGGGGCCCGGCCAAGTTCCGCCAGATCCTTGAAGACGAATACCTCGGCTTCCAGCTTCCGGATGGTCCTGCCGCTCCCAAGCCCACGGCTCCCGGCGACCACATCGGCGTTCACGAGCAGAAGGACGGCAAGTTCTTCATCGGCGTGACCCCCACTGTGGGCCGCACATCCGGCGAGGCCCTTGTCACGCTTGCGGACACCTTGGAGAAGCACGGAAGCTACCGCCTGCGCACTACTCCTCACCAGAAGCTGGTCATCCTGGACGTCGCGAAGGAGCAGGTTGAGCCGCTCATCGCAGAGCTGGACACCTTGGGCCTCTCGGCTCGTCCGTCCGTATTCCGCCGTGGCACCATTGCCTGCACGGGCATCGAGTTCTGCAAGCTGGCCATCGTGGAAACCAAGGTCACGGCAGCAACGGCCATCGCTGAGCTGGAGCGTCGCCTGGCCGACCTCGTGGAGACCAAGCAGCTGCCCTCGGCACTGTCCCTCCACATCAACGGCTGCCCGAACTCCTGCGCACGTATCCAGACGGCCGATATCGGCCTGAAGGGCATGATGCTGCCAACGCCCGACGGCGACCCCACCCCGGGTTTCCAGGTCCACCTCGGTGGCGGGCTGGCTAACAACGAGCGCGAGGAAGCCGGCTTGGGACGTACCGTCCGCGGCCTCAAAGTCACGGTGGAGGACCTGCCCGATTACGTGGAGCGAGTGGTCCGTAAATTCGTCGCCGTGGGCGCCGAAGGCCAGACCTTCGCGGAGTGGGCGCACTCGGCAGATGAAGGAGATCTCCAATGACAGATCCCGTCACCATAACCAACCTCGCCAGTGCAGCCGCACGGCCCGCCCTCCGGTCACACGAAGAGCTCAAGGCATTGGCCGAGGCCGGCGCCGCTGAGCTCGGCTGGAACGCCCCGGCTCGGGACGTCATCGCCTGGGTGGCCCGCAACTTCGAGCTGCCCACAGTGACGGTTGCCTGCTCCATGGCCGACGCCGTCCTGCCGGCTTTGGTCGCGGACCAGCTTCCCGGCGTCGACGTCTTGTTCCTGGAAACCGGCTACCACTTCAAGGAAACGTACGAGACCCGCGACGAAGTCGCAGCGAACCTCCGCGTCAACGTGGTGGACGTCCTTCCGGAGAACACCGTGGAACAGCAGGACCGCCTTCTGGGCAAGGACCTGTTCGCCCGGGACCCCGCACAGTGCTGCGCGCTGCGCAAGGTTCAGCCGCTGCGCCGGTCACTGGCCGGCTACGAGGTGTGGTTCACCGGTGTCCGCCGCGACGAGGGTCCCACCCGCACCAACACGCCCGTGGTCACCTGGGACGAGGGCTTCGGCCTGGTCAAGGTGAACCCGATGGTCGACTGGACCTTCGATCAACTGATCGAGTACTCCGAGGACAACATCCTTCCCGTCAACCCCCTCCTGAGCCAGGGCTACCCGTCCATCGGCTGCCAGCCCTGCACCCGCAAAGTGGCTCCGGGCGAAGACCCCCGCGCCGGCCGCTGGGCAGGATCCGACAAGACAGAATGCGGACTACACACATGAGCACTCAAACCACCAACGAGGAACTGGAGCTGGACGTGCTGGAAAGCGACCTAGAGACGCCGTCTGCCGCCCAGGGAGTGGCATCGGGCCTGTCGGAGCCGCGCGCTGGGCTGATCGAAGATCAGCCGCGCGGCGTAGGGGCGGGGGCGGCAGACGGCGGCTCGTCCCGCCTGAGCTCACTGGACACCCTCGAGTCCGAGGCCATTCATATCATCCGCGAGGTTGTTGCCGAGTTCGAGAAGCCTGCGCTGCTGTTCTCCGGGGGCAAGGACTCTGTGGTCATGCTGCACCTGGCCACCAAGGCGTTCTGGCCGGGCAAGGTTCCCTTCCCTGTGCTGCACGTGGACACGGGCCACAACTTCCCGGAGGTCATCGACTTCCGCGACCGCACGGTTGAGCGCCTGGGCCTGAAGCTGGTTGTCGGCTCTGTGCAGGAATTCATCGACCGCGGTGAGCTGGCCGAGCGTGCCGACGGCACTCGCAACCCGCTGCAGACCGTCCCGCTGCTGGACGCCATCCAGCGCAACAAGTTCGACGCCGTGTTCGGCGGCGGCCGTCGCGATGAGGACAAGGCCCGCGCCAAGGAGCGCATCCTGAGCCTCCGCGACGAGTTCGGCCAGTGGGATCCGCGTAACCAGCGTCCTGAGCTGTGGAATCTGTACAACGGCCGCCACACGGTGGGCCAGCACGTCCGTGCGTTCCCCATCAGTAACTGGACCGAGCTGGACATCTGGCGCTACATCGAGCGCGAGAACATCGAGCTCCCTGGCCTTTACTACGCCCACGAGCGTGAGGTTTTCGCCCGAGACGGCATGTGGCGTGCAGTGGGCGAGGTTTCCGAACCCCTGCCGCACGAGGAAGTCATCACCAAGCTGGTTCGCTACCGCACGGTGGGCGACATGTCCTGCACCGGTGCTGTGGAATCCGATGCACGCACTGTGGCCGACGTCGTTGTTGAAGTCGCTGCCTCCACCCTGACCGAACGTGGCGCCACCCGAGCAGATGACCGCATCTCCGAGGCAGCCATGGAAGACCGCAAGAAGGACGGCTACTTCTAAATGAGCACCGAAACCGCACTCCTGGACGCCGGACTCAACTCCGAAGCGCTTCCCTCTACGCTCTTCCGCTTCGCTACCGCCGGCTCGGTTGACGACGGCAAATCCACTTTGGTGGGCCGCCTCCTTCACGATTCCAAGGCGATTCTTGCTGACACGCTCGACGCCGTCGCCCGCACCTCAGCGGACCGCGGCTTCGGCGGCGAAAAGGGCGGGATTGACCTCGCCCTCCTGACTGACGGACTGCGTGCCGAGCGCGAGCAGGGCATCACCATCGATGTGGCTTACCGCTACTTCGCTACGGACCGCCGCAGCTTCATCCTGGCGGACTGCCCCGGCCACGTTCAGTACACGAAGAACACGGTGACCGGCGCGTCCACTGCGGATGCCGTCGTCGTACTTATCGACGCCCGTAAGGGCGTGCTGGAGCAGACCCGACGGCACCTGTCCGTGCTGCAGCTGCTGCGTGTTGCCCACGTGATTGTTGCCGTGAACAAGATCGACCTCGTTGATTTCAGCGAGCAGGTGTTCCGCGACATCGAAGCCGACGTGCAGAAGGTTGCCCGCGAGCTTGGCTTGGGTTCCGATGGCGTTGCTGACCTGCTGGTGGTTCCCGTTTCGGCCCTTGATGGCGACAACGTGGTGGACCGCTCGGAGCGCACGCCCTGGTACACCGGTCCTGCGCTGCTTGAGGTTCTCGAAACCCTCCCGGCTGCTGACGAGCTCGAGGCCGAACTGGAGAGCTTCCGCTTCCCGGTTCAGTTGGTGATCCGTCCACAGGGTGCCCTGGCTCCGGATGCTGTTGCTGCCGGGCTGAATGTTGAGGCCTACCGCGATTACCGTGCTTACGCCGGACAGATCACTGAGGGCTCCGTAAAGGTTGGCGACGAAGTATCCGTCATCAGCCCGGGCCACGAGCCGCGCACCACCACGGTGATCGGCATCGACTTCGCCGGCCAGTCGCTGGACGAGGCCGCGGCGCCGCAATCGGTGGCCGTCCGTTTGGCTGACGAGATCGACATCGCCCGCGGTGACACCATCGCTGCTGCCGGGACTGTCCGTGAGAGCACAGCTGACCTGTACGCGTCGTTGGCATGGCTCTCGCCCAAGCCGTTGCGTGAGGGCCAGAAGGTCCTGGTGAAGCACGGTACGCGCACGGTCCAGGCTTTGGTCCGCAACGTCACCGGAAAACTGGACCTGGCCACGTTCAACGTGGAGCCCGCGTCCAACCTTGAGCTCAACGACATCGGGCACGCACAGCTCAGGTTGTCAGCTCCCTTGCCGCTGGAGAACTACCTGCACCACCGGCGCACGGGTGCTTTCCTGGTGATCGACCCCATCGACGGCAACACACTGGCCGCCGGTTTGGTCAAAGACCACCCGGGCGACCACGAAGACGAACGTTACGTCATCTAGGGTCACACGTAGTCACATAACCGCAGCTTGTTCGCGACTCCTCACGCTGTACGGCGGGAATCTCGAACAGGCTGCGGTTTTCTTTTTGGGAAGGACCCATGCCACAGAACACCACGCTCAGCACTTATTTGGCCTCCGGCAAGGACCTTGTCCTGGACGGCGCCTTGGCCACGGAACTGGAGGCTCACGGCTGTGACCTGGAGGACGCGTTGTGGTCGGCCAAGGTCCTGCTGGAACAGCCGCACCTGATCAAGCAGGTCCACCGCGACTACTTCGACGCCGGAGCCTCCGTGGCCATCACCGCCAGCTACCAAGCCACGCCGCAGGGATTCGCGCGGCGTGGGTTGCCTGCTGCGGAGTCTTTGGAACTGGTGGCGTTGAGTGTCCGGCTGGCCGACGAAGCCCGCCAGGAAGCCGTGGCGGAGGGCTCTGCGAGCGGACCGCTTATGGTGGCGGGATCCGTGGGTCCCTACGGCGCCTACCTCGCTGATGGCTCGGAGTATCGGGGCGATTACACGCTTTCCGCCGCGGAATTCCGGGACTTCCACCGCCCCCGCATCGCTGCGTTGGTGGAGGCCGGCGCGGATTTCCTGGCGTGCGAGACGCTGCCGTCTTACGCTGAAGCGGAGGCGCTCCTGGCGCTCGTGGCGGAGTTCGACGTCGAATCCTGGTTTACGTTCACGCTGCGGGACAGCGGCCACATCAGTGACGGAACGCCACTGGCGGACGTGGCTGCGCTTCTCCGCGCGGAACCGCGCGTTGCCGCCGTCGGCGTTAACTGCGTGCCGTTGGAACTGGTGACGGATGCGCTTGGGACCCTGCATAATGCTACGGATGCGCCGTTGGTTGCGTACCCGAACTCCGGTGAGACTTACGACGCCGTGACCAAAACCTGGGGTCCATCCGCCAGCGGGCCGGGGGAGGGGACACTGGCAGGCAACGCGGCCGGGTGGCGGGGAAACGGTGCCCGGCTGATCGGTGGCTGCTGCCGCACAACCCCGCGAGACATTGAAGCCCTGGCGGCGAATATGACGCCAAGTGACCCTGCGTGAACCTTGGTTTCTACGGGATTGAAGCGTAAATATGACAGTCCCTACTGTGAAGGCATGACCTCTTCGGACTGGTCCTTCTTTGCCCATGATGGGCGATGTCACAGGGCCTGAACAACGCCCTCCGCATCCCGCACCTCCTAAGGAACCTTCATGGCAAACACGCCCGAATCACAGAAACCCAATCCCGGCACCGTCCGGATCGTCGCCGGCCAGAGCAACAAACCCAAACGCCGCCGTGCCGTTGAGATCGCGCTGGCCGTTGGCCTGGTCCTGCTGATCGGTGCAGGCGCTGCAGTAGCTTCCGCAGTTTCCCGCGGCAATGAGACTGCGCCGGTTCCCACGGCGTCACCCGCCGCTGAGTTGAAGCTTGGCTATTTCAGCAACGTGACCCACGGCCCGGCGCTGGTGGGCACCAGCCAGGGCATCATCGCCAAGGAACTTGGCGATACCAAGCTCAGCACCCAGGTCTTCAACGCCGGCCCCGCCGCGATCGAAGCCCTGAACGCCGGCGCCATCGATGCCACGTACATCGGTCCGAACCCGGCCATCAACTCCTATGTCAAGAGCAACGGCGAGTCCATCAGCATCATCGCCGGTGCCGCTTCCGGCGGTGCCCAGCTGGTGGTCAAGCCGGAGTTCAACTCGGCTGCGGACCTCAAAGGCAAGGTCCTCAGCTCCCCGCAGCTCGGCGGGACCCAGGACGTGGCCCTCCGCGCCTGGTTGGGTGACCAAGGATTCAAGACCAACACCGACGGCAGCGGCGACGTCAATATCAACCCGACCGAAAACGCCCAGTCGCTGAAGCTCTTCACCGACGGAAAGCTCGACGGCGCGTGGTTGCCGGAGCCGTGGGCGTCCCGGCTTGTACTCGAGGCCGGAGCGAAGGTCCTGGTGGACGAGAAGGATCTGTGGGAAAACGGCGACTTCACCACCACCATCCTGATCGTGAACAAGAAGTTCGCTGCCGAACACCCTGAGACGGTAAAGGCGCTGCTCAAGGGCCATGTGGAATCCGTGAAGTGGTTGAACTCGGCCTCGGCTGAAGAGAAGGCCACCACCATTAACGCTGTCCTCAAGGACACTGCAGGCAAACCGCTTCCGGGAGACGTCATTGCACGTGCTCTCCAGAACATCACGTTCACAACGGACCCGCTGGCGGGAACCTACCCCAAGCTTCTGCAGGACGGCGTGGACGCCGGCACCACAAAGCAGGCCGACATCAACGGCATCTTCGACCTCCGCACTCTGAACGAGGTTGAAGGCAACAAGACCTCAGCTGCAGGACTCGGCCAGGACTAAGCAGCAACAGGCTGGTCTGCAGCCACATCAGCTCTACCAATCAACACGAAGGACGGGACCATGCCAGTCGTACTCGAGAACCTGGGCAAGCGCTTCGGCGACGGCGCCCCGGTGCTGGACGACGTCAACGCCACCATCGCTCAAGGCGAGTTCGTCGCCCTCCTCGGTGCGTCCGGCTGCGGTAAGTCCACCTTGCTGAACATCATGGCGGGACTGGAACCGCCGACGTCGGGCGCTCTTGAAGTACCCAGCGACGGCGCTGCCTTCATGTTCCAGGACGCAGCCCTGTTCCCGTGGCTGACGGCGCGGGGCAACATCGAGCTGGCTTTGCAGTTGGCGGACAAGTCCAGTACTAAGGCGAGCCGGCGTATCCGTGCCACTGAACTGTTGGAACTGGTGCACTTGGGTGGCGCAGGGGATAAGCGTCCCCACGAACTGTCCGGAGGCATGAGGCAGCGCGTTGCGTTGGCCCGTTCCTTGGCTCAGGACCGGCAGTTGCTGTTGATGGATGAGCCGTTTGCTGCCCTCGATGCGATCACCCGCGACCTCCTCCACGACGAACTCGAGCGGATCTGGAAGGAAACGGGTCGGACCATCGTGTTCGTTACCCACAACGTGCGCGAGGCTGTCCGTCTGGGGCAGCGCGTGCTGCTGTTGTCCTCGCGTCCAGGCCGTGTGGTGGCTGAATGGGATGTCACGGAGGAGCACCGCACTGATGCCGGCCGCGCTGGGGAGCTGACCGGAGTTATCACCCGCCGGCTTCGCGAGGAGATCCGCCGCCATGCCAAGTAACCCCACCACCGAAGAGCGGACCCTTCCCGTGACTGAATCCAAAGAGCACATCACCTCGCCGTCGCTGAAGGGCAACGCCTCCGAGCTCCGGGACCTTGAAGCCGGCCTGGACAACCTTCAGTCTGACAGCGGCGGTAAGGCCGGCATTGACTGGAAGCGGGTGCTGTTGCCCGTTGCCGCACTGGCTGTCCTGATCCTCGCGTGGCAGTTCTACGTTTCACTGGAGTTCAAGCGGCGCGACCTCGTTCCCGGGCCGCTGGATGTCCTCACCCAGTTCGTGACCATGTGGGGTGAAGGCAAAGTCCAGGAAGCAGTGTGGACATCACTGCAGCGTGGTGTGGTCGGCTTCCTCATTTCGGTGGTCATCGCTACTCCCGTGGGGTTGATCCTGGCTCAGGTGGCTCCCTTGCGCCGTGCGTTCGGGCCGCTCATTTCCGGATTGCAGGTGCTCCCTTCCGTGGCCTGGGTTCCCGCCGCGATCATCTGGTTCGGCCTGACCGACGCCACCGTGTACTTTGTGGTGTTCATGGGTGCCATCCCCTCCATCATCAACGGGCTCATCTCAGGTGTGGACCAGATCCCGCCGCAGTACCGCAGCGTGGGTACAGTCCTTGGTGCGAACCGGCTCCAGATGGCGTTGCAGATTGTCCTGCCCGCAGCTCTTCCCGGCTACATTGGCGGTCTGAAGCAGGGTTGGGCCTTCTCCTGGCGCTCACTCATGGCCGCGGAAATCATCGCAGTGGGCGGCACCATCGGCTTCGGACTTGGCTCGTTGCTGGATCAAGGCCGGATCCTTTCCGACATGACAATCGTGATGTCCGCGATCCTGCTGATCCTGTTCGTGGGCATTCTGATCGAGATTCTGGTGTTCGGGCCGATCGAGAAGCGTTTGCTGCAGCGTCGGGGTTTGCTGGCGGGCAGCAGCCGGTAGGTCCTGGCAGGCGGGCGCACCCGTTCTTCGCTGAGTCAGCACCCTTCTGACGCCAACAGAACGAACACGCAAAGGCCCGACGGCGACCTCCCGCCGTCGGGCCTTTGCGTCACCAAACCGTGAGGTTATAGTCCGGCCAGGAGATCCTGCATTTCCCGATTCTCGGCTTCCTGGGCAGTGACAATGTCTTTGCCAAGCTGAACGGCTTCGGGATTCTTGCCTTGGCTGATCTCTGTCTTGGCCATGCTGACGGCGCCTTCATGATGCGCGATCATCTGTGTCAGGAAGAGCTTGGCAGCTTCCACGCCTTGGGCGTCGTTGAGTTTCTGTAGCTCGGCGTCGCTCAGCATCCCGTCCATGCCGTGACCGCCATGGCCGTCCGAGGGCATGGTGACGTCCTCGTTCCAGCTCTTGAGCCAAACCGTCATCTTCGCGATCTCGGGTGCCTGAGCTTCTTTGATCTTGACGGCCAGGGCCGTTACTGCGGGCGGGATGCCAGCCTTCGCCAGCATGGCGTCGGACATCTCCACCGCTTGGGCGTGATGGGGAATCATCATCCGGGCGAACATGGTGTCTGCTGCGTTGTGCCCGGCGTCGCTGCTGTTCGCTGAAGGGTGCGCGGAAGCGCCGGAACCTCCGTGGTCCATGCCGGGCATGGAATCGGACCCGGAGTTGGTGGCACAACCAGCCAGCGCAATCAGGCTTGCGATAGCGGCGCCGGTAAAAATGAAGTGTGTCCTACTCATCAGAAAAACGTCCTTTGCCAATTCAGGCGGCCGTCTGTCAGCCGCCGAGGGGTAAGCAGATGGTGAAGGGTTAACCGGCCCACCAGTCGCGGGCCGCGCCAGTGCTTACGTGCGGCTGATGCAGAGCTTCCCGGGTGTAGGACCGAGGGGCTGGTAGGACCAAGAGAGGGGCAGAACATGAAGTTCCCGTGAGGCAGGGATTACGCCGACAGCAACGGCTGGAGGCGGAGCGGCCAGGGAACCTGTTTGTAGCGAAGGGATGCAGTTGGTGGCCGCCGCCTCGGTACAGGAGCAACTTCCAGACGTGCACTTGTCCGCTTCAGCAGGCGAACTCCCATAGGGCTGCGGAGTCCCATGGAGCTGCGGAGTGTGGTGCCCGTGGGGCGTAGGTTCGGCAGCTATGACAGGTGAAGCAGGGTTCGCAGGGTGGGTGCCATGAGATCCACTGACCACGTGCATTCCGAAAATGCCCGTAATGACAGCTGCTACCAGAAGCAGTAGCGATGCCTTCCGGAGGAAGGTTAGGGGCCCGAGGCCGGCCGCAGGGGTTTGAGGGGACGTCGGCCAATTCACGATGCTCCACTACCTCCTTCGCGGTCCCTCTGCGGATGTTCCAGACAGCAAGAGTATACCCCCGGTGGGTATGCAATTCGACAATGCTCTACTCTATGCTCGATTTCCTTCGACGCCTAGAATCGTCGGATGGGCCTTCTAACGTTCAGCATCAACGTCACGCTCGATGGCTGCGTCGATCATAGGGAGGGCATCGCCGATGACGAGACGCACACCCACTTCACCCGCCTCCTGGACCAGAGTGGGGCAATGCTCTGGGGCCGTACTACTTACGAAATGATGGAGGACTACTGGCCGTTGGTTGCCCGCGGCGAGGTGGACGCACCACCAGCCCTACGCGAGTGGGCGCTTAGTCTGGAGACCAAACCCAAGTACGTCGTATCGGCAACGCGGAGCGTCTTCCCATGGACCAACAGCCATCACCTGGTCGGTGAGTTGCGCACGGTGGTGAAGGAACTCAAGGACAAGACTCCAGACGGTGTGCTCGTGGGCAGCGGCAAACTTGCCACGGAACTGGACCGACTCGATCTGATCGACGAGTACAAATTCCTCGTCCACCCCATGATCACCGGCCACGGCCCCACCCTGTATCAGGGCGGACTGCCCGGCACCCGGCGCCTGGAGCTGATCTCGGCCGATCCGCTCAGCAACGGTGCGGTGGCCATGCACTATCGACGGGCTGATTGAGGAATTACCACACCGCTCGACGTGTTGTCCCGAACATGCACAACAAACGGATCGGCTTCCTTTCCTTCGGACATTGGGCACGTGTCCCGGGTTCCCTCGTACCAACGGCCGGAGAAGCACTCAAGCAGGGAATCGAACTGGCGGTGGCCGCCGAGGAGCTAGGTATAGACGGCGCGTTTTTCCGAGTCCACCACTTCGCCCGGCAGCAGGCCTCGCCCTTCCCGTTGCTTGCAGCCATCGCAGCCCGAACCACGCGCCTTGAAATGGGCACCGGCGTGATCGACATGCGCTACGAGAACCCGCTGTACATGGCCGAGGAAGCCGCGGCCACGGACCTCATCAGCGACGGCCGTCTGCAGCTAGGCGTGAGCCGTGGTTCACCGGAACCCGCACGGAACGGGGCCGCGAACTTCGGGTACGTCCCGGAAGACGGTGAAGACGGCGGCGACATGGCCCGACGCCACACAGCCCTGTTCCGCAAAGCGGTTGCCGGGCACGGCGTTGCCGAAGCGGATCCCCATTACGCCGGCGGAGCCACAGGTCTGTTGCCCATACAGCCCCAGTCTCCCGGCCTCCCGCAAAGAATCTGGTGGGGCGCCGGAACACGGAAAACAGCCGTTTGGGCAGCCGAGCAAGGCATGAACCTCATGAGCTCCACCCTTCTCACCGAGGACACTGGTGTGCCCTTCGACGAGCTGCAGGCAGAGCAGATTCAGATGTTCCGCGAGGCGTGGGCCGCAGCCGGACACGACTTTGAACCCAGAATTTCCGTGAGCCGCAGCGTGATCCCCATTGTGGACGACGTCGACAACCACTACTTCGGCCTCCGCGCCCAAGCGGACAGCCAGGACCAGGTAGGAATTCTCGACGGCGCGTTGTCCCGTTTCGGGAAGAGCTACATCGGCGAGCCGGACGCCCTGGCTGAAGAGCTGGCCAAGGACGCCGCAGTCCAAGCGGCAGACACCGTCCTGCTCACGGTACCCAACCAGCTGGGCGTGGATTACAACGCAAAGCTTTTGGGCAACGTCGCGAAACACATCGCCCCGACGATCGGGTGGAACGCGAAGGCCTAGGAAGCCACCGCCGCCAGCCCGGCAACCGAAAACGAGACAGGCTCAACGAAAACCCGATACCCGCGTTCGTGATCGAATCCATGGATTTCGCGGGTGTCCAAGGCATCCATGAATTGAAGGGTCTGCCGGGTGATCACTTGCCCCGGGACCAGGATGGGGAAGCCCGGAGGGTACGGCGTGACGAAACCTGCCGAGACCACTTCCTGTCCCGTGGAAACCGCTGCAGCTACTTCAGCCGCGGAAAGGTAAACAGTGGAATCTGGCTTGTAGCTCTCAAAGTAAGCTGCCCGGATATCCCCGTCCTCGCAGGCATCGTCAACACGGAAGCGCGCGGCAAACGTGCTGAAGTCCGGGAGCGGGGGAGTCCGCCGGGGAGCCCCGGACTCCGCGGGGAGCGTCCGCCGTCGCGCAGAAGGATGTGGATTCTCGAAACCCTCGGCCAGCTTTACCAGGACCTCGATCAGGTAGGCCACGGAGCTGCGGGAGGTGCCGATGTTGGTCATGAACAGCACAGTGTTCCGGGACGTTTTGTTCACCTGGATGCCGTGATCGTCCATGAGGTAGCTGTGGCGGAAAGTATCGCCGTCGATCCCTGTCTTGCTGATGTCCAGTGTGAGCCGGCTGGGATCGATGACGAACTCGTCCCGCTGCCAGGCATCCTCCAGTTCAGCCAGCCCATCCCGCAGCGGCATGCTGGAGCTGGTTTCGCGGTATCGCCCGCCGATGAGGTCCCGCGACGTCAGTACCCGGAAGTACTTCTTCAGCAGGGGATGCCTGGCGACGGCCTGGGCCACAGATACCGCAAGGTCGGATTGGCGTTGAACCAGGCCGAAACCTTCCAACTCCACCTGCCGCCTTCCAATGTCCAAGGACGCCAGAATCTGGTAGTTCGGTGACGTAGAGGTGTGCGTCATGTAAGCCTCGCGGAACGACTCCTGGTTGGAGCCGGCGAAATCCTGATCGAACACGTGGATCATGGAACCCTGCCGCAAGGATGTCAGGGTCTTGTGCGTGGACTGCGTGGCGTAGACCCGGATCCGCGCCTTCGCGGGATCGGGAATCAGCCGGGTGTTCACCCAAGCATCGTCATCCACGGGTTCGCCGGTGACCGGGTCATGCAAGGCGGCCGCCTGTTCGGCGTACCGGGCAGCGTAGGCAGGGCTGTGGAACGAGGCCTCCAAAGCGGCAGCAGCTGCCATGCCGGTTCGACGGCGGTACACCGGGTGGGAGCGGGCGAAGGCAAACCACGCCTCGTCCCAGAGGAAAACCAAGTCCGGTTTGATGGCCAGGCATTCCTCCATGACCCTTTCGACGTCATAGACAACGCCGTCGAAAGTGCAGTTGGTGAGGGTCACCATCTTCACCTCATGGAGCCTGCCTGCCCGCCGGTACTCCAGGAGCCTGCGTTTCAGGCTCGCCAGGGGAACAGCGCCATAGAAGGCGTACTTGTCCAAGGGGTAGGCGTCCAAGTACGAAACGCGGGCACCGGCGAGCACGAAGGCGTAGTGGTGCGACTTGTGGCAGTTACGGTCCACCAAGACAACGTCGCCGGGAGCAAGCAGCGATTGATGCACGATCTTGTTGGCCGTGGACGTGCCGTTGGTAACGAAGTACGTTCGCTGCGCCCCGAATGCACGGGCGGCCAGCTCCTGTGCCCGTTTGATGGATCCGTGAGGATCCAGCAGTGAGTCCAGCCCGCCCGAGGTGGCGGAGGTTTCGGCCAACAGCAGGTTCGTCCCATAAAAATCGGCCATGCCCCGGATCCACGGCGAACTCCCGACGGAAGCGCCCCTGGAAATCGGCAGGGCATGGAAGACGCTGGCCGGGCGGCGGCTGTAATCCTGCAACGCGGTGAAGAACGGGGTTTCATAGCGTTCCGCCACCCCGGAAAGAAGTGACAGATGCAGGTCCAAATGATCCTGCCTGCGGAAGATCCGCCGGAACTTCCTGGTGAGTGATCCCGCCAGTGATTCGATGGAGACCCCTGCCACCAGGTAGACGTCCAGCTCGGGCCGAAGCGCTGAGATGGCGTCGGCCAACCCAAGGATCCGCTTGATGGGCCGCGAGTCCTGCAAGTCCGCGGAGGTATGCCGGGCCAGGAAGCGACGGAGGTCACTGCCCAGCAGATGTGAACTCCGGAGTGCGAAACCCGGGCGCAGGACAACAGCCTGGATAGCGGGGTTCAGCATGACGGCAACCAGGGCATCTTCGTAGCTGGGAACCACGTTGACGGTGTAAGTGAAAGCATCAGAGGGCCGCCTCTGCGCAGCCATGGTGTTCTTCAGTGCTTCGGCTTCGTCAGGGTCAACGGTGTCAACCACCACTACCTCAAAGCGTGGCCGCTCAGCCGGCTCGGACTGGTCAACAGCTTCGTCTTCCACCGTCTCCCCGCGCGGCGCCGCAGCCGCTTCCCCCAAGGAGGCGAGCGGAAGGTTGGACAATCCGCCCAGAAGCTGGAGCGCGGCCTGGGGTTCGCCGTCGTCGATCAACTGGCGTAACTGGACCACGGCGCCGACTCCCGGTTCTGCCCAATACGGTTCCACCGACATCAGGAGGGCAAAAGTCCGATCGATCTGGGACAGCAGACCGGACTCCTGGTGTCGGGCTGATGCAAGCTGCCTGAGGGCGTATCCCAAGAACTCCCACGCATCGGCACGGGACCGCCATGCCCGGCTGGGAGTGCCGATTTTGAGGGACGGGGAGGGGTTGCTCATGTGTTTCACTTTCAAACTCAAGATGTGGCTAGGACGTCTGGGCGGCGCGGATGCGGCCGCGATACGCGTACCAACCTGCGATCAGCAGTGGTGCCAGTACCAGCAAGGAAGCCAGCACCCAGCGGCCCGTCTCTGAGAACCCCATGGTGACCAGCACAAAGGCCAGGAATCCGAGCGTCAGGTAGGAGGTGAACGGCGCACCGAACAGCCGGAACGCCGGCCGGACAACTTTGCCGCTGCGAACCCATGATTGGAGCTTGATGTGGCAGAGCATGATGGTGGCCCAACCGCCTATGATGCCCACCGCCGAGATTTCCAGCACGATCTCGAAGACCTGCGACGGGACGACGGCGTTCAATCCAACGCCCACCAAGGTAATGACCGCTGTGAGCAGGATGCCGCCGTAGGGCACGCCGGACGCGCTGATCCTTCCCGTGAACTGCGGAGCCGAGCCGTTCACCGCCATGGAGCGAAGGATGCGGCCGGTGGAGTAGAGGCCGGCGTTGAGGCTGGAGAGCGCCGCGGTGAGGACCACGAAGTTCATCACGGATGCGGAAATGGCTCCGGCCTGCGGATCCCCGAGGTGCGAGAAGAATGTGACAAATGGTGATTCGCCGGATTTGTAGGACGTGAAGGGAAGCAGGAGCGAAAGCAACAGGACCGAGCCCACGTAGAAGACTCCGATGCGGATGACCACGGTGTTTACGGCCTTTGGCATCACCTTGTGCGGGTTGGCCGTTTCTCCGGCCGCAGTTCCCACAAGTTCCACGGCAGCGTAGGCAAACACCACGCCGCTGATCGCCAGGAGCGGTGCCACAGCCCCCATGGGGAACATGCCGCCGTTCTCTGCAATGACGTTGAAGCCCGGAACGCCTACATCCGTCCGGCCGCCAAAGACAATAAAGCAGATCCCCACCACGAGGAACGTCACCAAGGCACCCACCTTGATCATGGCGAACCAGAACTCCATCTCGCCGAAGATCTTCACGGACACCAGATTCAGGGCGAGCACCACCACTAGGGCGATGAGCGCAATCAACCATTGCGGGATGTCGTTGATGGGTGCCCAGTATTGGCCCCAGAACTTGACGTAGAGGGCAACTGCGGTGACGTCCACAATGGAGGTCATGGCCCAGTTCAGGAAGTAGAGCCAGCCGGCGGTGTATGCCATTTTCTCGCCGTAGAACTCCCGGGCGTAGGAAACGAACGAGCCCGACGTAGGGCGGTACAGCACCAACTCGCCCAGTGCCCGGAGGATCAGGAAGGCAAAGAACCCGCAGACGGCATAGACCAGGATCAGGGCGGGCCCGGAACCGTTGAGGCGACCGCCGGCGCCCATGAAGAGCCCGGTACCGATCGCACCGCCGATGGCGATCATCTGGATCTGCCGGGGCTTGAGGGTTTTGCGGTAACCGGCTTCCTCTTGGGCGAAAGCGCTCGACGACGTTCGGGTGGCTAAGCCTGGTGCGGACGGAAGGGTTTTTGTAGATGCAGGGGTGGGTATCACTTCTGGGGTCTCCTTTGACTCCGGTGCCACCTCAGGTGGCTCAATACTCCAAAAACGGTGGCTGTCGGGCAGCTGCGCCTGAAATTGGCCGCGCTGCAGGCAGTCTTTGTGGTGTTTGGGACAGTCACCAACTCTAGGTGTCCGCCGTCGCCAACAAATTGGCTGGCGAACCAAATTCAGGGCCCGGCTCTTGTGCCGAGGGGACAACACTGGTGTTCTGAAGGGCCGGTAATGTTTCTCGCTGTGCGTGTCCGCGTACATGTACCGGCGGAGCCCCTCAATGGCGAGGGAGCGTCCTGCTGAAGTGAACTGATGAGGAGAGGAAGCGATAGCTTCGTTGAAAGCCCTGGAAATTGACGACGACGGTGTCGTCACCTTATTGAGCGATGTCCTTGAAGACCTGGGCGTCCACAACGCACGGTTGCTGTTGGCCCCGGCAGAGGACAACAGAAACGTTCGTGAAACTGTCATTGTTGACGCTGAAGACGACGACGCGATCCGCCCGGGGGCATTGGTCATGCTCATCGGCGCCCGCGGACGCGCGGCGCTCCCGGCACTTCGCAGGATTGTTGCCGACCGTCCCACGGCAATAGCCGTTAAGGGCAACGAACGCGAGTTGGAAGCCGCAGCAGAGTTACTGCGACCCACGGGCATCGGGCTGGTGGCGGTCGCACCGGGTCTGCGGTGGGACAAATTCGAAAGCGTCGCTTTGGACCGTGTCCACGAAAACCGTGTCCGCGAAAACGACGGCCGCTTCAGCGATGTGCCCGGCGAAAGCACCACGTCAGTGCATCGGGACCTGTTTGCGATCGCCCAAACAACCGCGACCCTAACCAACGGCCATGTGGTCATTGAAGATCCAGGCAACAAAGTGCTTGCCTACTCGCCGGCGTCCAATGATGTTGATGAGCTCCGCAGGTTGTCCATCCTGGCGCGGCGGGGGCCCGAGAAATACCAAAAACTGCTCAAGGAATCAGGGGTCTACAAGCACCTTCAGGCTACTGAAGCGCCGATTCATGTGGAAGCCAACATGGATGCGGGTCTTCGGGAACGAGTAGCAATCGGTATTCATGCCGGCAGCCGTGTGATGGGGTACATCTGGTTGCAGGAGGGTGCTGAACCTTTGGCGGCCAACACGGACCGCATCATGGTGGGAGCAGCCCGCCACGCAGCGATCGAATTGGTCCGGCACCGCAATGAACAGTCCCAATCGATGCGGGAGGACCGGGTCTCAAGCCTCCTGAGCGGCACGGCGCAGGTGCACTCGCAGGCCCAGTCCGCAGGGATTGATCCATCAAAACCAGCAGCCCTGGTCCTGATCTCTGCGGGCGGTTTGAGCCAGAGCGCCGCCGGCCTCCAACTCCGCAGGGGAGAACTTTCCAAGGTGGCATCAATTCACGCTGCAGCGTACAGGCCCGGTGCAGTGGTGGGGGCTCTCGGAATGGAAACGGCCATCATCCTGCCCGACCTCGACCCTCTGAAATCGCTTCCTGCCATCAACAGGCTGGTCAATACGATTGTTCGTGATGCCACCACCCACCTTCACTTTCAAGTGCAGGCAGCCGTGGGTCCCATCGTTCCGCGCCTGGACGCCTTGCACGCCACCCTTGATCACGTGCGCAGCGTCCTGAAAGTCATGGAGGCAACTCCCGAAGTTCGCGTGGCCTCGTACAGCGACGTGGAAACGACGGTCCTCACCAGGGAGCTGCTGGAGTTGCTGGAGTCACGGACCACCTTGCGTCATGCCGGAATCACCCGGCTGTGCAGCCGCTATCCGGAGTTCGCCCTGACGCTCCTGACTTACCTGGAGTTCTTTGGCGACGTGAACCGCTGCGCCGAGGAACTGGCCGTCCACCGCAACACAGTCCACTACAGGCTGCGTCGCGCCTGCGAAGTGGCGGGACTGGACCTGCAGTCCGCAGACGAACGCCTTCTGGCGCACCTTCAGATCAGGCTCTGGACCTACGCAGGGACCAAGGGCTAGAAGCGTGGACATCCAGAATCTCCTCGACGACATCGTCGGGGCTGTGCAGCCGCATGTCGGCCAAGGCAATGTAGCCCGCTACATCCCGCAGCTCGGGGCCGTGAATCCCCAACAATTCGGGATTTCCGTGGCAACCCGGGACGGCGAGGTCTATTCAGCCGGAGATGCCCACGTGGACTTCTCCATCCAAAGCATCTCCAAGGTATTTGCGCTCGCCTTGGTGTTGGCGTTCGACGGCGACGGGATCTGGAAGCGAGTCTTCCGGGAGCCCTCAGGCAACCCGTTCAACTCGCTGATCCAGCTGGAAAGCGAGGAAGGGATTCCCCGGAACCCTTTCATCAACGCCGGCGCAATCGTGGTGACGGACAGGCTCCTCAGCATCACCGGCAATGCCGCGCACGCAGTGAGGGATCTGATGCGTCAAGAGACCACCAAGGAAAGCATCGATACCGATCACCACGTTGCCGGGTCCGAACTGGCCAACAGCCACCGCAATGCCTCGCTGGCCCATTTCCTGGCGAGCTGCGGCAACCTGGAGAACCCGGTGGACGAGGTCCTGGACTCCTACGCCAAGCAGTGCGCCCTCGCCATGACATGTGAGGACCTGGCGCTCGCGACCCGCTTCCTGGCTGCCAACGGCTTGGGAACGGACGGAACCCTTTTGTTGTCGCCGGCGCAGACCAAGAGGATCAACGCCGTCATGCTCACCTGCGGAACGTACGACGCCGCAGGCGAATTCGCGTATCGGGTGGGCCTCCCTGGCAAGAGCGGCGTGGGCGGAGGGATCGTAGCCGTGGTTCCGAACAAGTGCTCCATCAGTGTGTGGAGCCCTGGCCTGGGACGGTCCGGGAATTCCGTGGCCGGCGTGGCCGCTCTGGACGAATTCACCACGCGTACTGGCTGGTCGGTCTTTTAGGCGCATTATTGAGGGATGACAGGTACCCAGCCCAGCGCCGTCGAGTTCCTGGCACGGCTTCAAGCGAGGCAATCCGACGTCGAGCAGCTCAAGTACCAGCGGTATTTCAAGACAGGCAAGGGCGACTACGCCGAGGGTGACTTCTTCATGGGCGTCCGCATGGGCGAGGTTTTCACGCTTGGCAAGGAATTCGCGGCCATGCCCCCGGCTGAAATCGAGAAGCTCCTGGAAGAGGACATCCACGAGGCCCGCGCCGGAGCTGTGAAGATCATGGCGCTGCAAACGCAGAAAAAGAAGACCACGGAAGAGCGGCGCAAGGAGCTGTACGAGCTGTACCTGCGCAGGCATGACCGCATCAACAACTGGGACCTGGTGGACCTGGGAGCCGGGCGAGTGGTGGGCGGTTGGCTCATGGATAAGCCGCGGGATCCGCTGTATGACCTGGCCCGTTCGGAGAATATGTGGGAGCGTCGGACGGCCATCGTCGCGACGTCGGCGTTCATCCGGGAAGGCCAACTGGATGACACGTTCGCCATCGCTGAGATCCTCCTTCATGACAAGGAAGACCTCATCCATAAGGCGGTGGGCGGTTGGGTCCGCGATGCCGGGCGCAGCAGCCGCGAGCGTCTGCTGGCGTTCCTCGACGAACACGCAGCCACCATGCCGCGGACGGCTCTTCGTTACGCGATTGAGCACTTGGGCAAGGAACAGCGCGCGTATTACCTGACGCTGAAAGACCGTGTTTCCCCGAATTAGGCAGGGAACTATGTGACGTTGGATTACCCAGCGTTACCGGGTGTTTCCGAGCCTTTGAAGCATGTTACGGCGCCGCCCTACAGTTTTTTCATGGCAATACAGGACATTTACCCCACCGCGCTGCGGCTGCTCGGCCGCCCGGTGCTGGTGGTTGGCGGCGGCCCCGTCGCGGAGCGCCGCGCCAAGGGACTGCTTGACGCCGGTGCGAAAGTCACCGTGGTCGCTCCCTTTGCCACCGAAACACTTCGCGGTCTCGCCACTTCCGGTCTCCTCACCTGGGAGCAGCGCGAGTACCGCACGTCCGACCTCGACGGCGTCTGGTTCGCTCAGACCGCCACTGGCACAGCAGCTGTGGACACCCAGGTAGCCGCCGACGCCGAGGCGCAGCGCATCTGGTGTGTCAACGCCTCGGACCATGAAGCATCAGCCGCTTGGACACCCGCCGTTGCCGTGGTGGACGACGTCAAGATCGCCATCAATGCCGGGGGAGACCCTCGCCGTGCCATGGCCCTCCGCAACGCTGTAGCCACTGCCCTCGAAACCGGGGACCTGCCGCTCCGCCGTCATCGCAAGGCGGGAACGGACGGCTTCGTTGGCTCGGTCGCTTTGGTCGGCGGTGGTCCCGGCGACTCGGGACTCATCACAGTCCGCGGTCGTCGCCTGCTGGGCCAGGCCGACGTCGTGGTTGCTGACCGTCTTGGCCCGCGCGAGCTGCTCAAGGAACTTGCCCCGGACGTCCGGGTGATCGAGGTAGGCAAGACGCCCGGCCACCATCCCGTGCCGCAGCTCGAGATCAACAGGATCCTTGTGGAGGAAGCCCTCAAGGGCAACCGGGTGGTCCGCCTCAAAGGCGGCGACCCCTACGTCTTGGGCCGCGGCGGCGAGGAAGCGGAGTTCTGCCGCCAGAACGGCGTCGAGGTTGAAGTGGTGTCCGGCGTGACGTCTGCAATCTCCGTTCCGGCGGCTGCGGGTATCCCTGTGACACACCGCGGCCTGGCCAAGGGTTTCAGCGTGGTGACCGGCCACGAAGAGTTGTCCGAAGTCCCGGCACGCCCTGATCACACTGTGGTGTTGCTCATGGGAGTGGCGCAATTGCGCGATTCCGCGGCTGAGCTGGCCGGCTCGGGTCTGCCTTTGGACACACCAGTAGGTATCGTAGAGAACGGGTATTTGCCGGACCAGCGCGTCACCATCGGCACTCTGGGAACCATCGCGGACCAGGCGGAAGCCGTCGGCGTGGCCAACCCGGCGGTCATTGTGATCGGCGATGTGGTCCGTGTCAGCCCCTTTGCACCGCAGCATTTCAAGACCGCTGACTACAGCACAATTACCCCGAATCGTCCCCGCGTCCGCAGTAACTAGCCCCCGGCCCAACTAGGTAGCAGTTCACGTCGTTATGAGCCCTCAAAACGACGTGAACTGCGACCTAGTTGGGAGGACTGAACAAGAAGAAGGAACACAGCCGTGTCAATTAGCACTCCCGTAGGTTCTGCGGACCGTCCGCTTCGCGTCGCTGTCATCGGCTCCGGCCCGGCCGGCGTTTACGCAGCGGACATCCTGACCAAGAGCGAGGCCGTCAAGAGCGGCGAACTCAACGTCAGCATCGACCTCTTCGACCGCTACCCGGCACCGTACGGCCTGATCCGCTACGGCGTTGCCCCGGACCACCCCCGCATCAAGGGCATCGTCAACGCCCTGCACAAGGTTTTGGACCGCGGCGACATCCGCTTCTTCGGCAACGTGGATTACGGCACGGACATCTCCATTGATGACCTCCGCAAGCACTACGACGCCGTCATCTTCGCTACCGGCGCCATCAAGGACGCAGACCTGAACATCCCCGGCATCGAACTCGAAGGTTCCTTCGGCGGCGCCGACTTCGTGTCCTGGTACGACGGACACCCGGACGTTCCCCGCGAATGGCCGCTGGATGCCAAGGAAATCGCTGTCCTCGGCAACGGCAACGTGGCCCTGGATGTGGCCCGCGTCCTGTCCAAGCACGCCGATGACCTCCTGGTCACCGAAATCCCGGACAACGTCTACGCCGCTCTGAAGAACTCCCCGGTCACCGACGTTCACGTCTTCGGCCGCCGTGGTCCGGCCCAGGTGAAGTTCACCCCGCTGGAACTCCGCGAACTCTCGCACTCCAAGGACGTAGACATCATCCTCTACGCCGAGGACTTCGAATTCGACGAAGAGTCCGACCGCCAGGTCCAGACCAACAACCAGACCAAGACCATGGTTGGCACGCTCACCAACTGGATCGCCGAGCAGCCCGAGGACCTCTCCGAGCTCACGGCTTCCCGCCGCCTGCACCTGCACTTCCTGCACAGCCCGGTGGAAATCGTGGACTCCCCGGAAACCCCGGGCAAGGTAGCCGGCATCAAGTTCGAGCGCACCGAGCTGGACGGCACGGGCAACGCCCGCGGCACCGGCGAGTTCATCGACTACCCGGTCCAGGCCGTGTACCGCTCCATCGGCTACTTCGGTTCGGCCCTGCCGGACGTCGAGTTCGACCACAAGAAGGGCGTCGTCACCAACGACGGCGGTCGTGTCCTGGACGCCGACGGCCAGCACGTGCCCGGCCTCTACGCAACGGGCTGGATCAAGCGCGGTCCCGTTGGCCTCATCGGCCACACCAAGGGCGATGCCCTCGAAACCGTCACCTACCTCTTGGAGGACCGCGAAAACCTGCCGGTCGCCGAGGTTCCCGCGGCGGACGCCGTGGTGGATCTCCTCGATGCCCGCGGCGTGAAGTTCACCAGCTGGGAAGGCTGGCTGGCCCTTGACGCACACGAGCTCGCTCTCGGCGCAGCAGCCACCGAGGCCGGCACCTCCCACGGCGTTGAGGTCAAGCGTGAGCGCATCAAGGTTGTGCCGCGCGAGGACATGGTCAACATTTCCCGTGATGGCGTAGCCGCACAGGTCTAGTTCTTCCGTTTCACGGCTGGCGGGGTCACTCAATCTGAGTGGCCCCGCTTTGCTTTTAGGCTCGCCACTGTGGCACCCGGCGGTACCCTGAGTCATGGACGTCGTCGTCATTGAAACTCCGCAGCTGGGTGATCGCAGCTACTTGGTGCACGACGGCTCAGTGGCGTTGGTGATCGACCCCCAGCGGGACATCGACCGGGTGGAAGCGGCGGCTGCTAAGGCTGGCGTACGGATCACGCATGTTGCCGAAACGCACCTGCACAACGACTACGTCACAGGCGGCCTCGTCCTGGCGGAGAAGCAGGGCGCTGCATACTTGGTGAACGCCGCTGACGAGGTCTCTTTCAGGCGTGTCCCTGTCACGGACGGCCAGGTGCTTCGGATTGGCCGGCTTTCCGTGACGGTGGTGGCCACGCCTGGCCACACGCACACGCACCTCTCCTATGTGGTGCGGGACGACACGTACGACGGCGGCATGGAGGCTGTGTTTTCCGGCGGCAGCTTGCTCTACGGTTCAGTCGGGAGGACGGACCTGGTCTCCCCGCAGGACACCGCGAAGTTGGCCCATGATCAGTACTCCTCGGTCCGGCGCCTGGTGGACTCGGCGACGCCCGAAGCAGCCCTCTACCCAACGCATGGATTCGGCTCGTTCTGTTCCATCGGCCCGGCGAGCCATCAAGAGAGCTCGACGATCAGTGAGCAAACCGGGTCCAATCACGCCCTGACAGATCCGGACGAGGAACACTTTGTGTCGCAGTTGCTGGAGAACATCACGGCCTACCCCGCGTACTACGCCCACATGAGCCCGCTGAATGCCGCCGGTCCGTACCCGGCAATCCTGGACGTGCCGGACTCCGTGGACGCTGAGGAACTGGGCCGGCGCTTGAGGGCAGGAGAGTGGGTGGTGGATCTGCGGCATCGCGTGGCTTTCGCGGACAGTCATCTCCAAGGCAGCGTGAGTTTTGAGTACGGCCGTGGGGACAACTTCACCAGCTACCTCGGTTGGGTGATTCCGTGGAACCAGCCGCTCACGCTGTTGGGGCCCATCGACGAGGTTGAAAAGGCGATCCGTGACTTGGCGAGGATCGGCATCGACAGCCCGGATGCCGCCGTCGGGCCTGAAGCCGCAGTTCTGAACGTTGGAGCGTTGGCACCTGACCATCCCCAGGCGAGCTACGAGCACGGGGACTGGGCTGCTCTCCTCAGTAACAGGACCAGTGAGGACATGGTCCTGGACGTTCGCCGCTCGGACGAATACAAGGCCTCCCACGTCAAAGGAGCGATTAACATTCCGGTCTACGAGTTGCTCAGCAGAATCACAGAGCTGCCGGACGCGAGGATCTGGGTGCACTGTGCCACGGGATATCGGGCGAGTGTCGCAGCGAGTTTGCTGGATAGGGCCGGGCGCGAGGTGGTGCTCATCAACGCCAGGTTCAAGGACGCATCCGGTGCAGGAGTCGAGACCACGCCGTAAACACTGGCTGAGTTACCGCGGCGCCTGGTCGGAGCAGTAGTCCAAGTTCCGGTACACGCTCTGGACGGCGGCATCGGGGTCGTGTGCTTCCAGTGCGTCAACCAGTTCGTCGTGGCCTTCGCGGGGGATGCCGTTGAAGCCACCCTTTCGTTGCTGGCGGAGGAGGTCGTTGTGGAATACGCCGCCGAACGAAACATAGAGCTGGTGGAGCAAGGGGTTTCCTGAAGCCAAGGCGACGCGTTCGTGGAATTCCCAGTCGGCGCTGGCCCACGTGGGGTAGTCCTCGGCTTGCCAGGCGTCGTGGCGGAGCGCGAGGAGGCGGCGCATTTCGGCCAGGTCCTCAGCGGTAGCGTGCTTGGTGGCCAATCGGGCAGCCTGGGTATCCAGGCCGAGCCGGACTTCCACGATGTGCTCCTGAGTGTGCTCCAGGTACATGCGCTGCGCCGCGCCGGACATCTCACTGTTGGCCCGCACATAGGTGCCGTCCCCTCGCCGCACTTCCAGCATGCCGGAGTGGGCCAGCGCCTTGATGGCCTCGCGCAAAGTTCCCCGCGAAACACCAAGAGTGGACATGAGCTCGGGCTCGGCAGGGATTCGCTCCTGAAGCGGCCACTCACCGGACTTGATCATGTCCCGCAGCTTGGCGGTGATCTCCTCGGCAAGGGCCGGGCGATGCGAAGGGGTCAGGGTCATGCTGTCCTCGGTCCGGTCTTGGTGGCAGTGCGCTTGCTCGTGAGCAGGTGGCAGGTAACCATGAGCGCTACCGCCACGATGGACAGCAGGCTCAGCGGCAGCACCCAGCCGCCGGTGGCGCTGTGGAGCAGGCCCATGCCGAACGGGCCAATTGCCGCTATCAAGTATCCCAGCGATTGGGCGATGGTGGAGAGCGCGGTGGTTTCCGCCGTCGAACGCCCGCTGCGGCTGAT
This sequence comes from Paenarthrobacter sp., assembly GCF_031180005.1. Classification (NCBI taxonomy): domain Bacteria; kingdom Bacillati; phylum Actinomycetota; class Actinomycetes; order Micrococcales; family Micrococcaceae; genus Paenarthrobacter; species Paenarthrobacter sp. The sequence goes on from NZ_JAPSHI010000006.1 coordinate 70,086, forward strand.
GATCACCAAGACGAGCGGGAAGATGCCCAAGCCGAAGCCGAACAGCACGGCAGGCACAACCGCCAACGACGTCGGCAGCCAGACCATTGCGGCGATGGCCAGCAAGGTGGAGCTGCTGGCCAGATACAGCGCGGGGCGGAGCATGCGGGGGCGGGAGCCGAAGGCGAGCAGGATCATGCCGGCGGCGACGGAGACCAACTGCATCACACCGAACTGCAGGCCGCTTTCGGAGGCGCTGAGACCTTGCGAGGTCAGGATGTAGGCGAACCAGCTCATCACGGCGTAGGCAAGGAATGCCTGGAAGGTGAAGATCGCGGTAATCAGGATGCCGAGGCGGGTACGCAGCAACGGCCACATGGACACCCGCGGCCGGTCCGTTTTGGTGGAGTTGCGGTGGGTGTGGAGGACAACCGGCAGGAAGCCCAGCAGGGCCGCGACGCCCAGGATTCCCCAAGCTGCCAAGCCCATGGACGGCGAGCCGAGCTCGTGCGCCAGCGGAACACTCACGGCAGCGGCGAAGGTAGCGCCGCCGGACATGGTGAAGGTGTAGAGACCCGTCATCATGGAGGTGCGCTCTGAGTAGTGCTCACGGATGAACGACGGCATGGCCACGTTGCACACGGCCAGGCCGGACATCGCCAGGACGGTGCCTCCGAGGAGTGCGCCCGTCACCGGAACGCCACGGACCAGCAATCCGCCGGCCAGCAGGGCCAACGCGATGGCGATGGCCTTTTCAACACCCACCCGGCGGGTCAGCCAGGACGTTCCCATGCCCGCAACCGCAAAGCACAGCAGCGGGATGGAAGGCAGAATGGACGCCACCAGGGCGCCATAACCCAGCACCTGTTGCAGGTCATGGAACAGGGCGGCGGCGCTGGTGATGCCGGCGCGCAGGTTCAGGCCGATGAGCACCACGGCAATAATGCCGACGACGGCGACGACGCGCGTCTTGGGGACTGCGGAACTTGCCGAAAGCTCAGGGGCGGCCTGGGCAGGGCTCACAGTAGGGATGTTTCCGGTGCTGGGGGTAAGAGGAGTCGTCGCGGCCATATCTAAAGGTTAGACGTTTGACGTCTAATGTCTAGGGTTTTGTGGCGAAGCTCTCCGCGCCGGTTCGTGGAGGGGCTAGCGGGGGTTGCGCGACCCCAATCGTTGGACCGCCAACGCCAACCAAAGCTGCACACGGTCCTGTGTCTGGGAGGGGTCGTAGCCCGTCAATTCGGTGATCTGTGCCAAACGGTAACGCACAGTGTTGCGGTGCAGGGTGAGGGCTTCGGCCACGGCCGCCACTGACCCGTTGTGGTTCAGGTAGCTTTCCAAAGTGGCCACAAGTTCGGCCCCGTGGGCGGCGTCGAACTTCCGCAGCGGGGTCAGGGATTCGCTGGCCATGTCCGCCAGCGGAACATCCTCGCTGGCAAGCAGCAGGGATGTCAGGCTCAGGCGCTCCGGCTCGTTGACCGGCAAGCCATGCGCCACGGCGTCGCGCGCTTCAAAGTAGCTCCAACGCAGGCCGTTCGGCTTGGTGTAGGCGCCGCCGATACCAATAACGGCGTGGATACCGGCTTCCTGCAGGTGGTCGCTGAGGCTCTTGGCCAAGGCGGTAGCCGAGCTGCCGTCGTCGCTGATGACCGTGACCAGGTCCTTCCCGACGACGGCGCTGACGCCGGCCTCCAGCGCTTGGGGCAGCGAAATGCTGATCAGTTGTTTGTGGTGTGCAGTGGACTCTGCCACTAGAACGACGTTCTTTCGCGTGCTGTTGATGCCCACGCCTGCCAGTCGCCGGGCGGCCTCGATGCTCTCAAGGGTGCCGTGAATGACGTCGTCCAGCACCTGACCTGCCATGGCGCGCTGGGCCTGCCGCTGCTTGACCATGTTGTTGAGCTCCACGCTGATGAGGTTCTGCGCGTAGCTGACGATTCCGGAGTCGACGAAGGGTTGCCGCAGCCAGAGCGTGCAGGCGTCCCTACGGCCGGTGGGAATCGGATACGAAGCCCAGCCATCCGCCGTCGGCGCCGGTTTCCCCGCCACGCTGTTGTAGAGCTGCGCGCTGAACTGGGTAAGCACCACGTCAGTGCGGAGCATGCTGCCCAGTTGCTTGAGGAGTTCGTTCAGGCCTCCACCAGTGAGCAGCGAGCGTGCCAGGATCTGATGCCCGGCGAGGAGTCGCTCCAGATTGGAGTAATGGTCGGCAGAATGTGATTCCGCCACGAGTTTACCGATGGCGATGAAGGGGATCTCGTAGGGGACTTCCACCAAGGGCAGGCCCCAGCGGTTGGCTTCTGCGATGAGTGCTTCCGGAACGGACTCGTGGGTGAGGCCGATGCCAAAACCGATCCCCACGGCACCAGCGCGTTGGGCTTGGCGGACGAAACGCCGCTGGTCGGCGGCGCTTTTGAGGCGCAGGCCGGTGGTGAGGACCAATTCTCCGCCGCTGAGGAAGCGCTGGGGATCTTCCAGTTCCGTCACGGCAACCCAGCTGATGTCCTGGTTCCACGTGGTTTCGGCAAGGCCGGCTTGGCGGAGTTTCAGGGAGGGAACAGCGACGAGCGAAGCGAGGGACATTGCCATGCTTTAAAGCGTAACCCGGCACTGGTCAAGCGCACTAAGCGGGGGGTCCTTGTGTGTGCAGCTGGCTATTCCTTGGACCCCCTCCCTGGCATAGGCTCTGATCAGCTAAACCCATGCCCAGACTCCGAAAGAGGGTTGCACACCGTGGTTCAAACCTTGCAGAACTTCATCAACGGCGAATTCGTTACGCCGGCAGGTACGGGTCTTCTCGACATCGTGAACCCCGCCACCGGGGAAATCGTTGCCAAGTCGCCCATTTCGGTTCAGGCCGATGTGGACGCCGCCATGACCGCGGCCAATCAGGCCTTCAAGTCGTGGAAGAAGGCCACACCTGGCCAGCGCCAGCTGATGCTCCTCAAGCTTGCAGACGCCGTCGAGGCCAACAGCGACGAACTCGTGGAAGCTCAGCACCGCAACACCGGGCAGGTCCGATCCCTGATTGCCTCCGAAGAAGTTGCCGCAGGTGCTGACCAGCTCCGCTTCTTCGCCGGTGCAGCACGCATCATGGAAGGCAAGTCCGCAGGTGAATACTTCGAGGGCCACACCTCCTACGTGCGTCGCGAACCGATCGGCGTCGTAGCCCAGGTTGCTCCGTGGAACTACCCGTTCCTCATGGCCATCTGGAAGATCGGCCCCGCCCTGGCCGCAGGCAACACCATTGTCCTGAAGCCTTCCGACACCACCCCTGAGTCCACCTTGGTCCTGGCACGTCTGGCCAGCGAGATCTTCCCGGCCGGTGTCCTCAACGTTGTCCTGGGCACCGGCGAAACCGGCGCAATGATGGTTGACCACAAGGTCCCCGGCCTGGTGTCCATTACAGGTTCCGTCCGCGCAGGCATCGCTGTGGCAAGCGGCGCAGCCAAGGGCCTCAAGCGTGCCCACCTGGAACTTGGTGGCAAGGCTCCCGCCATCGTCTTCAAGGATGCCGACATCAAGAAGAGCGCAGCCGCCATCGCCGAGTTCGCGTTCTTTAACGCAGGCCAGGACTGCACGGCCATCACCCGCGTGTTGGTGGAGGACTCCGTCCACGACGACGTTGTGGCGGCAATGGTGGAGCACACCAAGACCCTGCGCACGGGTTCGCAGAACGACGAAGACAACTACTTCGGCCCGCTCAACAACGTGAACCACTTCAACGCTGTGACGTCCGTGGTGGAGAACCTTCCGGCCAACTGCAAGATCGAAACCGGTGGCCACCGCGCAGGCGAGAAGGGCTTCTTCTTCGAGCCCACCATCGTCTCCGGTGCGAAGCAGACTGACGACATCGTGCAGAAGGAAACCTTCGGCCCGGTTATCACCGTCCAGAAGTTCAGCACCGAAGAAGAAGCGCTCGAGCTGGCCAACGACGTCGAATACGCCTTGGCTTCAAGCGTCTGGACCACCGACCACGGCACGGCGATGCGCATGAGCCGCGACCTGGACTTCGGTGCGGTTTGGATCAACACCCACATCCTGCTGACGGCTGAAATGCCGCACGGCGGCTTCAAGCAGTCCGGCTACGGCAAGGACCTCTCCATGTACGGCGTTGAGGACTACACGCGCATCAAGCACGTCATGTCTGCACTCGACGCATAGCGCGTTCGCGTAACCCGTACGAATTTCCCAGAAAGGCAACCACCCCATGACTACAACCGCGAACGAACTCTCGTACCGCATCGAGCAGAAGCGCAACATCAACGGCGCCTTCCCCGGCCCCAAGTCGCAGGCACTGGCCGAGCGCCGCTCCGCCGTCGTTGCTGCCGGCGTCGCCTCGGGCGTTCCCGTTTACGTTGAAGACGCCGACGGCGGCATCATCCGCGACGTCGACGGCAACTCCTTCATCGACCTTGGTTCCGGCATCGCCGTGACCAGCGTCGGCGCATCCGATCCCGCCGTCGTCGCCGCTGTCCAGGAAGCTGCTGCGCACTTCACGCACACCTGCTTCATGGTTACCCCGTACGAGGGCTATGTTGCAGTTGCCGAGCAGCTCAACCGCCTTACCCCGGGCGACCACGCTAAGCGCACGGTCCTGTTCAACTCCGGCGCTGAAGCTGTGGAGAACGCCGTCAAGGTTGCACGTCTCGCAACCGGTCGCGACGCCGTAGTAGCTTTCGACCACGCCTACCACGGCCGCACCAACCTGACCATGGCGCTGACTGCCAAGGCCATGCCGTACAAGACCAACTTCGGCCCGTTCGCGCCGGAGGTCTACCGCATGCCCATGAGCTACCCGTTCCGTGAAGAGAACCCGGAGATCACCGGTGCCGAGGCTGCCAAGCGCGCCATCACCATGATCGAGAAGCAGATCGGTGGCGACCAGGTTGCCGCGATCATCATCGAGCCCATTCAGGGTGAGGGTGGCTTCATCGTCCCGGCCGAGGGCTTCCTCCCGGCTTTGTCCGCTTGGGCCAAGGAAAAGGGCATCGTCTTCATCGCTGACGAGGTCCAGTCCGGTTTCTGCCGCACGGGCGAATGGTTTGCCGTTGACCACGAGGGTGTTGTCCCGGACATCATCACCATGGCCAAGGGCATCGCCGGCGGCCTCCCGCTGTCCGCTATCACCGGCCGCGCAGACCTGCTCGACGCCGTCCACCCGGGCGGACTCGGCGGCACCTACGGTGGCAACCCGGTTGCTTGCGCCGCAGCACTCGCAGCGATCGACACCATGGAACAGCACGACCTCAACGGCCGTGCCCGCCACATCGAAGAGCTCGCCTTGGGCAAGCTCCGCGAACTGGCTGAAGAAGTTTCCGTGGTTGGCGACATCCGTGGCCGCGGCGCCATGCTGGCCATCGAGCTCGTACAGCCCGGCTCCAAGGAACCGAACGCTGAGCTCACCAAGGCTGTTGCTGCCGCTTGCCTCAAGGAAGGCGTCATCATCCTGACCTGTGGCACCTACGGCAATGTGATCCGTTTGCTTCCGCCGCTGGTCATCAGCGACGACCTGCTCATCGACGGCCTCGAGGTCCTCGCAGCAGCCATCAAGGCTCACGCGTAAGTTTCATCGCTTGTTTTAGGAGGAGGGCCGGGTTTCTACCCGGCCCTCCTTCCGCGTTTAAAGCGGTGCGCCGCCGTGGCGCACCGCAGAAGTGCGCCTCACGAGCCAGCAGCGGCCAAGCGGGCCTGCTTTTTGAGTACCGAGTTCTTCCGTGTTGCCCGAAGCATGTCGATTGTCAGCAACACCAGCGCCAACCACACCACGCAGAAACCGATCCAGCGGGCAGTGGTCATCGTCTCGTTGAACACGGTCAGCGCCACAACGAACTGGAGCACCGGTGCGAAGTACTGCAGCAAGCCGATGGTGGTCATGGGCAGACGGCGGGCTGAGGCGCCGAAGAACAGAAGTGGTACGGCCGTGATGACACCGGAAGCCACCAGCAGCCAGAAGTGGCCCGCACCCAGCGTGGTCAGAGTTTCGACGCCGGTTACAGCGAGAACAACCATGGTGATAGCGGCAAAGGGGGCCAGCACCACAGTTTCCACACTGAGGCTCGTGAGTGCGTCCACCTTGGGCCCCACGCGCTTCTTCACGAAGCCGTAAAGCCCGAAGCTGAAGGCCAGGATCAGCGCAATCCAGGGTAGTTGCCCATAGGAGAACGTCAGGACGCCCACGGCCACGAAGCCTATGCCCACAGCTGCCCACTGCAGGGGACGCAGCTTTTCTTTGAGGACGAAAACGCCGAGCAAAACCGAGACCAACGGGTTGATGAAGTAGCCCAGCGACGTCTCAACGGCATGGCCCGTGGTGACCCCGAAAGTGTAGGTGAGCCAGTTGATGGCGATGAGAACTGCCGCCAGCGCCAGAGGACCGAAAACGCTGCCATCTTTCACGGCCGCCCAGAGTGTCTTCCAGGCCCGCGTGATGGTGATGAGCAGCGCACAGAAGAGCAAGGACCAAACGATCCGGTTCGCCACGATCTCGATTGCACTGGCAGGCATGAGGATGAAGAAGTACAGCGGAAGCAGGCCCCACAGGCCGTAAGCGCCGATACCGAACAGGATTCCCGCCGTCGACTCGCTCCGCACGGGCTTGCTGCGCGATTTAGCAGGACCGCCTGTACCTCCACCGCCGCCCCCGACCGTCGTCGTCGTTGGCTGGTTTGAAGAGGGAGAGTTGGCAGCTATCTGTTCCGGAGTCGACACATTGTCGCCAACACCACCTGCGCGCGCAATATTCCGCAATCTTTAGCAATTTCCGTGACTCCTGCCATATAGGCGGTCCGGCGTAGGGTCGACATCTAGAATTGGAATCTGCGCGCCCCAACAACGGCGTGGCTCACTGCTTCGGAAGGGTATCGGTGTCCAACTCAGCCGCAACAACCCCCAATCGTCCGCTTCGCGTTGCGATCGTTGGTGCAGGACCCGCGGGCGTGTACGCCGCGGACATCCTGACGAAATCGAACGAGGTCAAAGACGGGCATGTGGAGGTCAGCATCGATCTTTTCGAGGCATATCCGGCACCGTATGGTCTGATCCGTTACGGCGTGGCGCCCGATCACCCACGGATCAAGGGGATCGTGAACGCGCTGCACAAGGTGTTGGACCGCGGCGATATCCGCTTCCTCGGCAACGTGACTTACGGCAAGGACCTTACTCTCCACGATTTCCGTGCTTTCTACGACGCCGTGATCTTCTCCACGGGTGCCATCAAAGACGCTGACTTGAGAATCCCCGGCGTCGAGCTGCAGGGCTCTTTTGGCGGCGCGGATTTCGTTTCCTGGTACGACGGACACCCTGACGTTCCCCGGGATTGGCCCTTGGATGCCAAGGAAATTGCCGTGATCGGCAACGGCAACGTGGCATTGGACGTGGCCCGCATGCTGGTCAAACACCCCGAGGAACTCCTGGTCACCGAGATCCCGGACAACGTCTACGCGGGGCTCAAGAAGTCGCCGGTCACCGACGTTCACGTCTTCGGCCGCCGGGGCCCTGCCCAGGTGAAGTTCACGCCTTTGGAGCTGCGCGAGCTGTCCCACTGCAAGGACGTGGACATCGTCCTGTATCCGGAGGACTTCGAGTTCGACGAAGCCTCGGATGAAGCCATCAAGACGAACAACCAGATCAAGACCATGGTCAACACCATGACCAACTGGCTGGTGGAGGAGCACGCAGAATCGGAGCAGCCGTCGTCGCGGCGCCTGCACCTGCACTTCCTGCATAGCCCCGTGGAGATCCTCGACGCGCCTGAGACGCCCGGCAAGGTCTCCGGCATCAAGTTTGAGCGCATGCAGTTGGACGGAACCGGCAACGTCAAGGGCACCGGCGAGTTCATCGAATACCCCGTTCAATCCGTCTACCGCGCCATCGGCTACCACGGTTCCCCTTTGGAGGAACTTGAATACGATGCGCGCCGCGGCGTCATACCGAACGACGGCGGTCGCGTCCTGGATGCCGACGGCAAGCCCGTCCCGGGAATTTACGCCACGGGGTGGATCAAGCGGGGACCGGTGGGGTTGATCGGGCATACGAAGGGTGATGCCCTGGAGACCATCGGCTTCCTCCTCGAGGACAGGCTCAATCTGCCCCCGGCGGAAAACCCGGACCCCCAAGCCATCATCGACCTCCTTGAGGAACGCGGCGTCGAATACACCACGTGGGAAGGCTGGAACAGGCTTGACGCCCACGAAGCCGCCCTTGGTGCTGAGTGGACCGCCGGCGAAGATAACGGTGTGGTCCGCGAGCGCATCAAGGTTGTGCCACGCGAGGAAATGATCCGGATCTCCCGAGGCTGACATTCATCTCCACCCGAACTAGACTTCTCGGTACCGTCCCGCCCACCACATGTGCAGCGCACTGTAATTGCGGACTACCAGGGAGTTCGATGAGGAATCCAGTCCATCCGCCGGTTCCGGGCAGCGATGCCGCGGAGCTGTTGCAGAAGCGTGCCCTCACGGGCCACGAGCGTCTGGACTCCTTGCGCCTCGGGATGCCTGAGGACATCGTCGGATTGCGCCGGTTGGTACGAGAATCCTGGCAACGCTCGGCAACTCTGCAGGCCAACCCGGACGTGGCCGAGGCGCCGCTCGCAATGGACCGCGATGAGCTTGAGGAGTACCGCAGGCAGCACCCCTTGGCCACGATCATGCCGGTGATCAAGAAGCTTTTGGTTCAGCCCAGCCATGACAGCGGCCTGTTGGTGGCAGTGGGTGACGACGTCGGCCGGCTCCTGTGGGTGGATGGCGATCCTGTGATGCAGCGCCGGGCCGAAGGCATGATGTTCGTCGCCGGTGCCGACTGGTCCGAGGCCTCCGTGGGGACCAGCGCACCCGGGACTGCGCTGGCCTTGGACCGCAGCATCCAGATTTCAGGGGCGGAACACTTCAAGCGCTCCGTCCATCCTTGGAGCTGTACGGCGGTTCCTTTTCACGACCCCGACTCCGGTGCCGTCCTGGGCGTTGTGGATATCACTGGCACGGAAACTGCCGTCGCCGCGCACACCCTTTCGTTGGTGGAGGCTACCGTTGCCGCCGCCCAGGCGCAGCTCCGCATTGAACGACTGACGCTCGCCGCCGCCGTCAAGGACAAACCTCGACGCCGGAGCGCGGTCGCTGCCTCTGGTCACGCGCTCTACCGGAACAGTCTCCAGTTGTTGGGCCGTGACCAAGCCCTGCTCAGTATCAACGGACGGACGGTTTCCCTGTCTGCCCGGCACAGCGAAATTCTTGCCATCCTGAGCAACCACCCTGCCGGGCTCAGCGCTGAAGACCTGTGCACGCAGCTGTATCCGGGCGACGGCTCCAACGTGACCCTGCGGGCGGAAATGGTGCGGCTCCGCAAAGTCATCCAGGATCTCAGCCCGGAGGCGGTCCCCGGATCCCGTCCTTACCGCCTGCCGGTTGAGCTGTTGCCCGACTCCGGCCAGGTCCTCAGCTGCCTCCAGCGCGGCGCCCACCGCATTGCCCTGGAAATCTACAAAGGCGGGCTCTTGCCACGCTCGGAGGCGCCCGGCGTCGTGCAGTTGCGCGAACGGGTCTCGCACCTGCTGCGCGAGGCGCTGCTCAGCGACGGCAGCGTCGATTCGCTCCTCAAGTACGCTGAGCTGCCCGAGGCGAAGTACGACGTCGACCTCCGCCTTGCCGTCCTGAAGCTGCTGCCGCCGCGCTCACCCAAGCGGGCCGCCGTCGTGGCTGACCTTGAACGGATCGAAACGGAACTCAAAGCGTGAGCTGACTCACACGGTTGCAACGTAGCTGCAACCTCCCCGCTCCTAGGCTCGGATCAACGGCGACAGCCACCGTGATTCGCAGCAAAGGAGCTAGCAATGACCGTTTATGCACAGCCAGGTGCCGAGGGTTCCAAGGTCACCTTCAAGGACCGCTACGAGAATTGGATCGGCGGCGAGTGGGTTGCCCCGGTCAAGGGCGCCTACTTCGAGAACATCACCCCCGTCACGGGCAAGGCCTTCTGCGAAGTTGCCCGCGGCACCTCCGAGGATATCGAGCTGGCGCTGGACGCCGCCCACAAAGTGGCACCTTCCTGGGGCAAGACCTCCGCCACGGAGCGCGCAGCCGTCCTGAACAAGATTGCCGACCGCATCGATGAGAACGTGGAGCTCCTGGCGGTCGCGGAAACCTGGGACAACGGCAAGCCCGTCCGCGAAACCCTCAACGCCGACATCCCGTTGGCGGCCGACCACTTCCGCTACTTCGCCTCAGCCGTCCGTGCGCAGGAAGGCCACCTCTCCCAGCTGGATGAGGACACCACCGCCTACCACTTCAAGGAGCCGCTGGGCGTTGTCGGCCAGATCATTCCGTGGAACTTCCCCATCCTCATGGCCGTATGGAAGCTGGCGCCGGCACTGGCAGCCGGCAATGCCGTGGTACTCAAGCCCGCCGAGCAAACGCCCACGTCCATCCTGGTCCTCATGGAACTCATCGGCGACCTCCTGCCGGCAGGTGTGGTGAACGTGGTCAACGGCTTCGGTGTTGAGGCTGGAAAGCCGCTCGCTTCAAGCTCCCGGATCCGTAAGATCGCTTTCACGGGTGAAACCACCACCGGCCGACTCATTAGCCAGTACGCGTCCAACAACCTCATTCCCGTCACCTTGGAACTCGGCGGCAAGAGCCCGAACATCTTCTTCGACGACGTCGCGGCGCAGAACGATGCCTTCTATGACAAGGCCCAGGAAGGTTTCACACTCTTTGCCTTCAACCAGGGCGAGGTCTGCACCTGCCCGTCCCGTGCACTGGTTCAGGAAGGCATCTACGACTCCTTCATGACGGACGTCGTTGCCCGGACCAACAAGATCGTCCAGGGCAACCCGCTGGACACAGAAACCCAGGTTGGCGCCCAGGCCTCGAACGACCAACTGGAGAAGATCCTGTCCTACATCGACATCGGAAAGCAGGAGGGCGCCAAGGTGCTCACCGGCGGCGCCCGGGCCGAGCTTTCCGGTGTCCTCGCCGGCGGCTACTACGTCCAACCCACCATTTTCGAGGGCCACAACCGGATGCGGATTTTCCAGGAAGAGATCTTCGGCCCGGTAGTATCCGTCACCAAGTTCAGCGATTACAACGACGCCATCGGCATCGCCAACGACACCCTCTACGGTTTGGGTGCCGGAGTATGGTCGCGCAACGGAAACGTTGCCTACCGCGCGGGCCGGGAAATCCAGGCCGGCCGCGTGTGGGTCAACAACTACCACGCCTACCCGGCAGGTGCCGCCTTCGGTGGCTACAAGTCCTCAGGTATTGGCCGTGAGAACCACGCCATGATGCTGGACCACTACCAGCAGACCAAGAACCTCCTGGTCAGCTACAACGAGAACAAGCTCGGCTTCTTCTAAACCAGTCCTGTTCACCGATCAAAGGAGATCGTCAATGTCCACAACCATGCAAGCTGCAGTAGTTACGGAATTCGGAACCGACCTTACAGTCAAGGAGGTGGAACGCCCGACGCCGGGTCCCGGCCAGGCGCTGGTCCGCGTCATAACGTCGGGGGTTTGCCACACAGATCTCCACGCCGCCGAAGGCGACTGGCCGGTCAAGCCGACACCACCCTTCATTCCTGGCCATGAAGGAGTGGGCGAAGTTGTGGCCCTTGGCGAGGGCGTCACGGACGTTGCCGTGGGCGATCTTGTGGGGAACGCCTGGCTGTGGTCCGCCTGCGGAGACTGCCAGTATTGCCGCACCGGTTGGGAAACCCTGTGCGAGTCTCAGCAGAACGGTGGTTACAGCGTTGACGGCTCGTTCGGCGAGTACATGCTGGTTGACACGCGCTTTGCTGCCCGCATCCCGGAAGGCTCGGACCCGGTGGAAGTCGCGCCGGTTCTGTGTGCCGGGGTCACGGTCTACAAGGGCCTGAAGATGACCGAGGCCAGGCCTGGTCAGTGGGTCACCATCTCCGGCATCGGGGGACTGGGGCACATCGCCGTGCAGTATGCGGTGGCCATGGGGCTCCGGGTCGCGGCAGTGGACATTGCCGATGACAAGTTGGCACTGGCCCGCGAACACGGCGCCGAGTTGACCGTCAACGCCTTGCATGAGGATCCGGCAGAGGTCATCCAACGTGAAACGGGTGGCTGCCATGGTGTCCTGGTGACAGCGGTTCACCCTTCGGCGTTCGGCCAGGCGATCGGTATGGCGCGCCGTGGTGGAACGATCGTTTTCAATGGGTTGCCTCCGGGAGACTTCCCGGCGCCGATCTTCGAGATCGTCCTCAAGGGCCTTACGGTCCGCGGCTCGATCGTGGGAACACGGCAGGACCTCGAGGAAGCACTGGAATTCTACGCCCAGGGAAAGATCAAGCCAACGGTCTCCACCCGGGAACTCTCCGAGGTCAACGCGGTCTTTGACGAGATGAAGCACGCCAAGATCGACGGCCGAGTGGTCCTGAAGTTCTGATGGACGATGCCGGCTTGGAAGCCGCGGTGACGCTGCCCGGGGAGGATTTCTCCCGGGTGGCGCTCACCACGGCGTCCGTGGAACTCCTCCGCAAACTCCGGGACCAGCACGGGCCACTCATGTTCCACCAGTCGGGTGGTTGCTGCGACGGCTCTGCACCCATGTGCTATCCGGCGGGGGAGTTCCTGACAGGCGACTCCGACGTCCTTCTGGGCCGCTTCGATATCGGAGCCGACGGGGAGCCGCAGCCCTTGGAGTTTTGGATGTCCAAGGAGCAGTTCAACTACTGGTCCCACACTCACCTCACAGTCGATGTGGTTCCGGGACGCGGTAGTGGATTCTCGGTGGAATCACCTGAGGGCAAACGGTTCCTGATCCGTTCCACCCTCATGGACTGGGATGTGCCAAGCGTTTAGGGACCCATAACTGGTGTGACGGGGGCTACCCGCGTCCGTCACACCAGCAACAGCTGTCACGGGGTTTCGTGGTTCGTCTCACTATCTGGGATAAATATGGCCGTCCAAGGGCCGGACACTATTCTTGATGAGTCCTATACCACTCCCATCCAGAATGTGGCATTTTTATGAACATTTTCAGGACCAAGTCGATCGAGCAATCGATCGCCGATGCCGACGAGCCCGGGCGAAAGCTGAAGCGCAGCCTCAGTACCTGGGACCTGATGATCATGGGCGTCGCCGTTGCTGTCGGCGCCGGGATCTTCTCGGTTGGAGCCAAGGCTGCCGCAAACTTTGCCGGCCCTGCCGTCACCATCTCCTTCGCCATCGCCGCTGTCACGTGTGCTTTGGCCATCATGTGCTACGCGGAATTCGCTACAGCGATCCCCGTGGCAGGCTCCGCCTACGTGTTCACGTACGCCACCATGGGCGAAGTCCTCGCGTGGATCATTGGCTGGAACCTCATCCTTGAACTCTTCACCGCTGCAGCCGTGATCGCAAAGTACTGGGGCATTTACCTCAGTACGGTCTTTGGCCTGATGGGTGTGGAAATGCCCCCGTCAATCCAGGTGGCTGGTGTTGATCTCTACTGGGGTGCCTTCCTCATCGTCGCAATCTTCACCGTCTTGCTGGTGCTGGGGACAAAGCTGTCCGCCCGCGTTGGCAACGTCTTCACGCTGATCAAGATCGCCGTGGTGCTGTTCGTGATCGTTGTTGGCTTCAGCTACGTGAAGTTCTCCAACTACACCCCCTTCATTCCTGCCTCCGAGCCCACCGATTCCGGTGTCGCCGACGTCATGAAGCAGTCCTTCTTCGGCTTCCTCACCGGCGCTGCTCCGGCCCAGTACGGAACACTCGGCGTCTTCGCCGGGGCAGCCCTGGTGTTCTTCGCCTTCATCGGCTTTGACGTGGTGGCAACCTCCGCCGAAGAGGTCAAGAACCCGCAGAAAACCCTTCCCCGCGGTATCTTCGGCGGCCTTGCAGTGGTGACGCTGCTCTACATCCTGGTCTCCCTCGCGCTGACCGGCATGGTGTCCTACACGCAGTTGGCCGAGGTAAAGAACCCCACGCTCACCACAGCTTTCGAGGCGGTAGGCAACACTGACGCGGCCAAGATCATCGCGTTCGGTTCCCTGGTGGGCCTGACCACCGTGATTATGGTGCTGCTCATGGGCCTGTCCCGCGTGGTCCTGGCCATGAGCCGCGACGGCCTCCTGCCCCGCTCGCTGTCCAAGACCAGCGAAAAGCGCTCGACGCCGGCCCGGTTGCAGATCATCTGTGGTGCGGCTGTAGCCCTGGTAGCAGGCGTAACCAAGGTGGACTTGCTCGAGGAAATGATCAACATCGGAACGCTGTCCGCGTTCGTGATGGTGAGCGTGGGCATCCTGGTGCTGCGTAAGAAGCGCCCGGACCTCAAGCCCGCTTTCCGGGTCCCGTTCGGCAAGGTCCTGCCGTGGGTATCCGCAGTCCTCTGCTTCTACCTCATGACCAACCTGGCGGTGGAAACCTGGATCTTCTTTGCGATCTGGCTGATCATCGGCATGGCCATCTACTTCGCCTACGGCCAGCGGCACTCACGGCTCAACGAAAAGTTCGCCGCAGCCAAGGCCTCCGTGAACGGTGCTCCCGAAAGCTCCAAGGCCAAGGGCGACGAGGACGAGGACTCCTTCACCAAGGTTTAGACCAATGTGAGTAGCTTGTCGGACAGCTGAGTGATTTGAAGTACGGGACGCCCGGAAACCATAGGTTTCCGGGCGTTCCCGCGTTAGGGCGCCGCATGCCCACTGACCCATTCAACGAGCGGCCGCAGCACTTCCCAACGCGCTGCGATCCGGTCTTTAGCCGCAGGGGTGGACAGCCAGTCCAGTTGCCCGATCTCCTCCCCGGCGGAAAGGGACTTGTGCTTGAGCAACTCAGCACGTGGATGGTCTTTGTCGAAACCCCGGGGAACAGTCTTGAGTTTTTCACCCTCAATCGCGAAGCCTGCCGCTGCCACCGAATCGACAATTCCCTGCAGCTCCAAACCGCTATCAGGAGCATCCACTGCGGCCCGGAAACGCGCCAGTTGGGCTGGCGTGTGGGAGTGGTAGCCGCCGCCGATCAGCAGACCATCGGCACTGATCTGGAGGTAGTATCCGACACCCTCCTGGCTGGCAGCGAACGCGCCTTGGGCCGTCTTGTACGGTGACTTGTCCTGGGAGAACCTGATGTCCCGGTTGGGTCGGAAGATCTTAGCCGGCCCGAACTGCGGCTCCAGCTCCGAAAGGAGAGCAGTCAGCGGGCCTTTCACCGCGGCGTCGTACGTTGTCTTGTGCTCCAGCCACCACTCGCGGTTGTTGTTCTCTTCAAGCTCGGCGTAGAAACGGAATGCGGCAGTAGGGATGCCTTCGAATGTGCTCATACAAGGATCCTAGGGACGCCGATGCCGGCCCAGCCATAGCGAACCAGGGCTATGTGGAAAACAAAAGGAACACCCCGCCGCGGAGAATATCCGCAACGGGGTGTTCCTGGAAATGCAGTAGAGCAGAGACACTTAGAGCTTGTTGGCTGCTTCGGCGTCGGACTCGGTCTGGCCTGCACCGAGGTTGGCGCGGAGCTTGGCACCGAGCTCGGAGTCAACGTTGGTCCAGTACTGGATGGCGCGTTCCTTGATGTCGGCGTGCTTCACGCCGCCGACGGCACCGGTGATGGTGTCCAGGAGGCGGGCCTTTGCGGCGTCATCGTAGACCTCGCGGTACAAGGTACCGGCCTGGCCGAAGTCGTCGTCCTCAGCGTGCAGGGTGTGGGCGGAGAGGGTGAGCTCGCCGTCGTTCTCCCAGCCACCGGCAGGTGAAGTCGGCTCAACAGCAGCCGGGCCACCCACCGAGTTCGGTGCGTATACCGGGGTGGAGGGGGAGTTGAACAGGAAACGACCCTGTCCGTCCTGGCTGTAGTTGTTGACCTGGTTCTTCGGCTGGTTCACCGGGATCTGTGCGTGGTTGGTGCCCACGCGGTAGCGGTGTGCGTCAGCGTAGGAGAAGATGCGGGCCTGCAGCATCTTGTCCGGCGAAGCGGCAATACCCGGTACGAAGTTCGACGGCGCGAAGGTGGCCTGCTCGATCTGCGCGAAGTAGTTCTCCGGGTTCTTGTTCAGCTCCATGGTGCCCACGTGGATCAGCGGGTAGTCAGAGTGCGGCCAAACCTTGGTGAGGTCGAACGGGTTGAAGCGGTACGTCTTGGCGTCCTCGTAAGGCATGACCTGGACGTGCAGTTCCCAGGAGGGGAAGTTGCCGTCGGCAATGTTCTCCTGGAGGTCGCGGATGTAGAAGTCCGCGTCCGAGCCGGCAAGCTGTTCAGCCTGGTCGCCGGTGATGGTCTTGACGCCCTGGTTGGACTTGAAGTGGTACTTGACCCAGAAACGTTCGCCGGCGGCGTTGATCCACTGGTAGGTGTGCGAGCCGTAGCCCTGCATTTCACGCCAGGAAGCCGGGAGGCCGCGATCGCCCATGAGCCAGGTGACCTGGTGTGCGGACTCGGGGGAGAGGGTCCAGAAGTCCCACTGCATGTCAGCGTCACGCAGGTGGCTGCCCGGGAGGCGCTTCTGGGAGTGGATGAAGTCCGGGAACTTGATGCCGTCGCGGATGAAGAAGACGGGGGTGTTGTTGCCAACGAGGTCGTAGTTGCCCTCGGAGGTGTAGAACTTCACGGCGAAACCGCGGGGGTCGCGCCAGGTGTCGGGAGAACCGTTCTCGCCTGCAACGGAGGAGAAACGGATCAGCATGTCCGTCTCAACGCCCGGCTGCAGGAAGGCTGCCTTGGTGTAAGCCGAAACGTCCGAAGTGGTCTTGAACGTACCGAATGCGCCGCCACCCTTGGCGTGCACTACACGCTCCGGGACCCGCTCGCGGTTGAACTGCGCGAGCTTTTCCACCAGGTAGTGGTCGGTGAGGATGATGGCACCGTCAGCGCCGACGGACTTCGAGTGCGCGTCGGAGGTAACGGGGGCACCTGACTGAGTTGTTGAAATGGCAGTCATTGTTCTCCTTTTTCTTATTTCTGAGTTACGGAAGTTACGGGAAGCTGTTGTTTGGACTGGCAGTCCTGACAGATGCCTTGGTAAAGGACGTCTGCGATCTGGATGGTCATGGGCTTGGAATTCTCATCCCAGTGCGGGGTGAGGCACGGTGCGTGTCCCACGGCGCAATCCACGTCCTCCACCTTGCCGCAGCTGATACAGACGGCGTGATGGTGGTTGTCACCCACCCGGGTTTCGTACAGCGCCGGGGAGTGCGGGGGTTCAAAGCGACGCAGCATCTGCAAGTCCGTGAGGTCGCTGAGCACTACGTAAACGGACTGCGCCGTCAGTTCAGGAAGCTCTTTGCGGGCAGCGGCAAGAATGCCTTCTGCCGGAGAATGCGGATGGTGCTGGACTGCGGCAAGCACGGCCAGCCGCTGTTTGGTCACACGCCGGCCGTGCGCATGCAGGGCGGCGGCCCATTCTGCTTGCTCGGCTGTGTGATCTGTCATGCATTCATTGAAACACTTATTTTGAGCAGTTCACAATAAGGCAAGGCTAACTTCTGGTGAACGGAGCAGATCCTCCATGGGATTTACGTCCTCAGCTGCGGATCTGCCCAGTGCATGGACCCGCAGAGCGGCGCCTGCTGTCTCGGATTCCAACGCCAGGCAACTGAAGCCACTGAGGCCTCCGGTCAGTGGAAGGGCGCCCAAGGTCGCAGCCATTGCCAGCAGTTCCACTGGCAGGATGTCACGGAAGTTCTCCACAGCCCGGACAGGTTCGATCACCGTATGGCGAGGTCCCGTTTCCACGGCCCGTACCAGCGGTGCGGATTCAGAAGAGGGCTCGCCCCCAGAAGAGGGCTCGACTCCAGAAGAGGGCTCGACGGCGGCGCCCGGCTCGGGTCCGGAACTCGCGTAGGCTTCGGGCCGGCTCAGCCGCAGCGCCTCACGGACCGCCGCGTCGGTGGCTTCCAGGTTGTGCTCAGGCTCGCCGGCACGACGGTGGGCCGGCAAGGAAAGCTGGGCACCCGGCGTCGTGGTTTCTCCATCCCAACGCCCGAAGAGGTGGAACGTGGGGGTTGAGGACTCGGCCACGGGCTCGCCTATGGCAGAGCCCAGCGGGTGCCAGCTGTGGGCGAACATCACCGAGAAGCGGCTTGCCCCCAGTACGTCGTGGAGGGCGGCGCGTGCCAGGTTGTGGCAGAAGAGCCAGTCGGACGCTGAAGCCTGCGCGAATTCGGTAGACGGATCGGACAGCCTGATCAAGATGTGCCCGGCCGTGAGGGGATGGCGCGGCCGGGCGATTTCCCAAAACCCCGAACGGTACAGCAATCGTCGCTCCAAGCCCATGTCAACTCCTTCCCCGGGGTGAGCCTACCAAGCAGTTCCCGCAGCAGGGAGAGTTGCTGGCCGGCGGTGTCACCCAGTTCCTGAGTGAAGGCGGAGTGTTGCTACTGGCAACGTAGGCTGACCACGGAACACCAGAAGGGGCGTCGGCGTTAATCCGTACAGAACCCCTGCAAGGCCGAGGAAAGCGACAAGAACAACCGTGCATAAACACAACAATGGACTCAAGACCGCGGCGCTCTTCGGTGTGCTGTGGGCGGTGTTGTTGGGTTTGGGTGCCATCATCGCCGCCGGGACGCGCAGCACCACACCCATCTGGATCATGGCACTGATTGGTGTGGCCACCACGGCCTACGGCTATTGGAACAGCGACAAAATTGCCATCCGTTCCATGGCCGCCTACCCCGTCACCGAGGCTCAGGCGCCGCAGCTGTACCAGATTGTTCGAGAGCTGTCCGCTCGTGCCAACAAACCCATGCCGCGGATCTACCTCTCGCCCACCATGACGCCCAACGCTTTCGCCACCGGACGCAATCCCAAGAACGCAGCCGTGTGCTGCACCGAGGGGATCCTCCACCTGCTCGATGCCCGCGAACTCAGGGGAGTGCTGGGACATGAGCTGATGCACGTGTACAACCGCGACATCCTTACCTCGTCGGTAGCTGCTGCGGTGGCCGGAGTGATCACCTCCGTGGGCCAGATGTTGCTGATCTTTGGCAGCGGGGACCGGCGCAATGCCAACCCTCTGGCCACCATCGCGATGGCCCTGCTCGCGCCTTTCGCGGCCTCACTGATTCAGATGGCCATCTCCCGTACCCGTGAGTTCGACGCCGATGAGGACGGCGCGGAACTGACCGGCGATCCCTTGGCGCTCGCCTCAGCCCTGCGAAAGATCGAGTCAGGCGTCAGCCAATTGCCGCTCCCGCCTGACCAACGGCTGGTCAACGCGTCCCATCTGATGATCGCCAACCCGTTCCGTGGCGGCGGCATGCGGCGCATGTTCTCCACGCACCCGCCCATGAAGGAACGGATCAGCCGACTGGAGCGGATGGCCGGGCGCCCACTGCTGTAACTGGCTTAAGCGTCGTTGGCCCGCTTTTCCGTGTTTGCTCAACAACGGAAAAGCGGGCCGGCAACGTGTCAGCAAATACTAGCTGCGGAAGTTCACAAACTGCAGGTCAGCTTCTTCGAACTTCTTGAGGATGTTCATGGTCTCCTGCAGGTCATCACGGGACTTGGACGTGACGCGGAGTTCGTCGCCCTGGATCTGGGACTTGACGGACTTAGGGGCTTCATCGCGGATGATCTTGTTGATCTTCTTGGCGATGTCCTGGGCAATGCCCTCCTTGATGGTGCACTCCAGACGGAATTCCTTGCCGGAGGGGAAAGGCTCACCCTGGTCCAGGGACTTCAAAGAAATGCCGCGCTTGATGAGCTTGGACTGGAAGACGTCCAGGACAGCCAGGACGCGGTCCTCTGAATTGGCCTTCATGAGGATCTTTTCGCCACTGAAATCAATTTCAGCACCGACGCCCTTGAAGTCGTATCGCTGCGCGATTTCCTTCTGGGACTGGTTGAGCGCGTTGGCCACCTCTTGCTTGTCTACCTTGCTTACGACGTCGAACGTGGATTCGCCTGCCATGACTCTCCTTAGGTTGGGGGCCCTGTGAGGGCGGGTTGGTCTGGCATCCAGCCTAGTACGGAAGGCGCGGGTTGGGGCCGTGGACTTCTTTCACAGTTCGCTCACAGCACATGCAGGGTTGGAACAGAGGCTCCTGGTTGAGAGTTGTACCAGTTGGAAGAACGCATCCACGGAGGATCAGCATGAGCAGCAAGGCCGCCCAGTCCATCAGCAAATCCGCATCTGCAGCAGCAGGATCCATAGGCACGGCTGCAGTTGCCGCAGCGAGTGCCGTAGCTGCCGCGGCTGTGGCGGCGTCGATCGTGCTGAGCCCGGTTCCCGACGCGGCGTCCCGGATGGACGGAGTGCATGCTGACCTCCTGCGCGCCGTGCAGCTCAACCAGATCACCGCTGAGCAAGCCGAAAAGTTCGAAGCGAAACTGGCCGGCCGGATCCTCGGGGAAACCTGAAATACCGCGAAATCCCGGGTGTCTGCGCCCGATTAGATTCTTCGCAGAAAGTTCTGTAAGGTTGTCTCTGCCTTCGGTTACCGGATCTAAAAGAAACGGTCTCCGGAAGTGATCTTCTTTTGAAGTTCGGCAGATTACCCGAGCGGCCAAAGGGGGCTGACTGTAAATCAGCTGGCAACGCCTACGGGGGTTCGAATCCCTCATCTGCCACCCAAGGAAAATCCCCGGAACCATTGGTTCCGGGGATTTTTTCGTATGCCCGGCTACTCGCTGCTGCTCGGGGTCTCTGTTACCGACACGCATATTCGCCCGGGCCACCCAGGTTCGCTGACGCCGCCCGGATCCGGGTGGCGCCGGTCTGGCTGGGTGGCCTCAACGAGTGCGGGTAGCCTCAGCCAGCGTCCCGGTCTCCGGGGTATATATGTGGCGTGGGCGGTGCGTGCCGGGAATGGACCGTTCCTCTGCCACCCACTTTGATGCTGGAATGTGGGAGGCGCGCCGCATTCGCCGGCATGTCGTGGCGCCACCGTGTTCAAAGTGGGTGGTGGCGGCACGGGAATCGGCAGGGAAGCGGGGATCCCGGATTAAGCCTCGTGCCCCTGTCAGCGGCGCTCCGTCACTTGCCGGAGCTCCGCGATCTCCATCCGCAGGGCCGCGATCTCTGTCACCAGATCGGCCATCTCGGCACGCACGGGTTCCTCGGCTGCGGTGGCCTTGGCTTCTGCTGCCGCTGCTACCCCCTCGGCGTTCTCCTCGATTCGTTGCAGGAGCCACGAAGCGATGGATGCCGTGACAATACCCAAGACAGCGATCCCGCTCATCATGAGGGCTGCAGCGACGATCCTGCCGATGGGGGTCACGGGGTAGAGGTCGCCGTAGCCCACGGTAGTGATAGTGGTGATAGCCCACCACGCTGCGTCCCCGAAAGTGACGATCTTCGCGTCAGGGGCGTTCTGTTCAACATCCAGCACGGCCAGCGCTCCGATGAGGATGAGCATCGCAGCTGCGCCTGCTACGTACGTGGCGACGCGTCCGCGCAGGGTTTCACCTACGGTGCGTTGCAGGACGGAGAGCAGCGTGACCAGTCGAAGCAGTCGGAGGGGCCGGAAAAAGGGGAGTACCACGATCAGGAGTTCGTGCAGGTTCCACAAGAACCAGCGCATCCGGTCTTCGGCAAGCCAAAGATTGACGAAGTAGTCCAAGGCAAAGATTCCCCACGTGATCCAGAGGGCAACCTCAAAAGGGACGGCCTCCGGGCCGCTGATGCGACCTATGACCTGCCACGCGTAGGCCGTGAGGAAAATCAGTGCCGTGGCCATGAGAGGCCATTCAACGAGGTCCCTGTATCGCGCTTGAGTCATACGGGAATACTAGCCACAGCGGAAGTACTCCACAGCTTCAGGCGGCCGGTGTCTCCAGCCAGTAGCCGTCCAAATGGTGGATCAGTTGGCGGCCCAAGCCGCCCTTGAGCTGGATCCACAGCGTGCTGCGGTCATTGGTCATGCCATCGATGGTTCCTTCGATGCGGTTCCCGCGTGCGTCCTGGAGGACCACGTCCTGGTGGCGGGAGAGTTCCGGCCAAACGTCGCCTTGCGGCTTGGCGGTTTGCAGTGTGCTCAAAGGGTCCCCCTTAGGTGTTCGATCAATATGAGTTTCAGATATTGTGCACGTCTTTCATGAACCGGCGGTAAACGTTAGTGCAATCGTTGTACATAAAGAGGCTTTGGGGTAAGGCCCGAGTCCATCATGCGGTCCGCATATTCCGTCCGAAGTTACCGACGGGTAACATTGAGGCATGCATCTGCTTCTTCGTACCCTCATGCTGCTGTTCACGTCGTCCAGGCGTTCGCCCCTGGGCGTCTGGGAAGAATCATCGCTGCCTTTACGGGTTCTGCCCACTGACATCGATATCGCGATGCACGTCAATAACGGCATGTACTTCTCACTGATGGACCTTGGCCGTTTCGACCTCATGGTCCGCAGCGGCATCTGGACAAGAATGCGCAAGCGGGGCTGGAGCCCGGTGGCCGCCGGTGAGACCATCGCTTTCCGCAAGTCGCTGCAGCTCTGGCAGCAATACACCATCGAAACCCGCATCATCGGGCTGGACACCAAGGCCATCTACTTCGAACAACGCATGGTGGTGGACGGTGAAATCTATGCACGGGCACACATCGCCACCCGGCTGGTCAACAAGGGTAAGCCTGTCACGCAGGAAGAAATCATCGCCGAGTTCGGAGCCCCGCCGGCTGACCTGGAACTGCCCGAGTGGATCCACGAGTGGCGGGAAAACAATGCACTTCCCGGAGCGCGTCGTCCGGCCCCGCATGTGTGGAGCTAAACCCCTACGTCGCGTCGCTGCAGTGCCACAGCCCCGAGCCCAATCAAGGCTAGCGAGATGCCGTACAGGCCTATTGCGGCTCCCCAATCAGCACCGTTCGCCACGGGTGAGTTACCGTACGCCCAGTGGTAGGGCGAAAGGTTAAGCAGCCACTCTACGTCCGGACTTTGCCGCCCCACCGCATTGAACACATATCCGAGGACGGCCACGGCGGCGCCCGCCGCGATCCCGTACACCTTTCGGCCACTGAGCGCTCCGGCGCAGAGCGCGGCTGTCCCGCTGAGCAGCGCCAAGGCGGCGAACAGCAGCACCGCCCCGGCGAGGTGTCCGACGTCGATTCCCAGTTGCGAGGGCCCGTTCAGTCCCAGCACCAGCAGGAAGACGAGCACCGAGAGCAGCGCGATACGAACCAGGATGGCCAGTGCACGCTCGAGGACCACCTGCACGCGGGTGACACTGTGGGCGAGCGTCAGCTCAAGCAACCCGGATTCCTCGTCGCCACCCACGGCCGCGGCGCCCCAGCCGACCGAGGCCATGGACATCAGCAGGAACCCGAGCAGCCCGAACATGGTGGCTTGGGTGTAGCCGGGGCCTGATGCGATTTGATCGTAGTTCAGGGCTTTGGTCATTTCAGGGGGAAGCGCGTTGATCATGTCCTCCATCTGCGTGCCTCCGATCGAGGGAAACAGGGGCAGATAGAGCATGCACGCCGCCGACAAGCCCAGTGCCCATGCCAATGTTGAACGCCACGAGTCAGCCAAGCCCTTCGTGAACAACGGGAGAATTCTAGGCACGGTGTGCTCCTTCCGCGCGGCGGCCCGAAGTATCGCCATTCCCGGCAGCTTGGCCCGTCCCTGGAGATTGGCCCGCGTAGAGAGTCAATACGGCATCCTCCAGATCGGGTTCCTCAAGGACCAGATCCGTCAGGTTCAGCCTGGACAGCTCTTGGATCAAGGGCTGTACAAGACCGGAGAGCGTTGCCGTAACCTCAACTGTTCCGGCGGCGTGACCGTCGGCCTTGAGCTCCCGTACTGCCACGTTGGCGACGCCGGGCACCCTGGCCAGCAGCGCGCCGACGTCGTGCGGTTCCGCTCCGGTGCTACTGAACCGAAGCTGCCGGACGGCTGCCGTCCTGAGCGCCTCCACGGTGGCGACGGTGACGATTTCGCCGTCGCGGAGGATGGCGACGGCGTCGGCGGCCTGCTGTACTTCGCTGAGGACATGCGAGCTCAGGAACACGGTGGCGCCCTCATCCACCGCTTCACGGACCATCGTATGGAACACCTGCTGAACCAAGGGGTCCAGGCCGCTGGTGGGTTCGTCGAGCACCAAGAGTTCCGGCTTGTGCATGAAGGCCTGCAGCAGTCCAAGCTTCTGTTTGTTGCCTTTGGAGAGCTTCCGGGTTTGGCGATCGAGGTCAAGGTTCAGCCGCTCGGCGAGCCCGTCGACATGCCGAGGCTCCACAGGCCCGCTGATTGCTGCGAAGTGCTCCAGTATGCGGCGGCCCGTGGTCCTGTCTTCCAAATGCAGTTCGCCGGGAAGGTAGCCGATCCTGCGGCGAAGGGCCGTGCCTGCCTGCCGTGGGTCCTGTCCCAGCACCGAGATGGACCCCGCGCTGGGCCTGATGATGTCCAGAAGGCAGCGCATGATGGTGGTCTTGCCCGCTCCGTTCGGCCCGATGACGCCGAACACTGTCCCGGGTTCCACCGCGAAGTCGAGCCCATGGAGCACTTCCCGGGCTCCGAATTTCTTACGCAAACCCTCGACGACGATTGCCTGGGTCACAGTGCATGCTCCCTTCCGGCGCTGGTGCTGTCTTGCTGTAAGGCGTCCCGGGCCTCGAACTCATCAAATCCTCTGCGTTGAACGCATGTTGCACACACTAAACAGCTGTTCAACCGGGATCAAGGGACTGCCGAAAACGGGTGGTTCGGCGTTTATTCCCGGTGACGCGGGAAGCGAACAGGGCCACCCTCCACGGGACATCGCCACGTGGGTCGCGTACCGTGGAAGGATGGCTACAGTTGACATCACTGGAGAACAGTTCGCATCGACCATCGAGGACAATGACATTGTCCTGGTGGATTTCTGGGCGGCTTGGTGCGCCCCGTGCCGTCAGTTCGCCCCCACGTATGGGGCAGCTTCAGAGAAGCACACTGACGTCGTGTTCGCGAAGGTAGACACCGAAGCTGAGCAACAGCTCGCCGCCGAAGCCGGGATCACTTCCATCCCGACGCTTATGGCATTCCGCGAGAAGGTCCTGGTCTTCTCGCAGCCTGGAGCCCTCAACGGCCCGCAGTTGGAGCAGGTCATAGAGGCCGTGAAGGGTCTGGACATGGAAGAGGTCCACGCCCATGTAGCCAAGGCACGTGCAGAGGCTCAGGAAAACTAAGACTAAGCGGCGGCTCGAAACATCGAGCTCGCCGGGACGCATCGAGGTCGCCGAAATTCCGGCGACCTCGATGCGTTTAAGGCGTTCTCACAGTCTTGCAGCGATTTCGCCGTACTGAAGCGGGGAGAGCCTAGAGCCGTTCGAGCTTGACCGGCTCGGCGAGCAGCGCGCTGAGGGACTCGTTCAGGTCCTGGACGGCGATGCCCTTGGAATGCTTCTCCAGAAGCTCCTCGGATTCCCAGCGCTCAGTCAGGACCAGCTTCTCTTCGGTGGCCTCGGTCAGTTCATAGCGGATGCAGCCGGGCTCGTTGACAACCTCGTCGATCGCGATTTCCAAAGCGAGCTTCACTCGGAAGAACTCGCCTTCGTTGGGGATGAACGTGGCCTGCAGGTCAATGGGTTCACTCATGGCTTCAACCCTACCGGCAGGACACGGCGCCGCTGGAGGCGGTTACGGTTCTGTTGCGCGCCGTCCCTTGGTAGCGTTCCGTCATGTTGTCCTACACTGCCGGAGACACTGACGTCCCGCTCCTCGAAGAGACCATTGGCGCCAATTTTGAGCGCATCGCGGCCCGGTTTCCCCTGCGGGACGCGCTCATCGAAGCGGCAGCGGTGCCAGGCGGTGACGCCCGCCGCTGGAGTTACCAAAAGCTGAACGACGACGTCGATCACCTCGCCCGCGCGCTGCTCGCCATGGGTGTGGCCAAGGGCGAGCGAATCGGCATTTGGAGTCCCAACTGTGCCGAGTGGACCATTCTTCAGTACGCCACAGCCAAGATCGGTGCGGTGCTGGTCAACGTGAACCCGGCCTACCGGAGCCACGAGCTGGAGTTCGTGCTGAATCAGAACGGCATGCGAATGCTGGTGGCAGCGCCATCGGATAAGAACAGCGACTACGTGGGCATGGTCAGGGATGCGGCCCGTAACTGTCCCGACCTCCGGGAGATCGTTTTCCTCCCGGGCGAGCCGGAATTGGGACTCACTGCGGGCGTTCCGGAAGCCAACCACGAACTCACGTACGCCCAACTCCTTACCCTGGCAGACGGCGTCGGGCTTTCAGCGCTTCGGGATCGCATGGACGACCTTGACCCGCACGATCCCATTAACCTGCAATACACCTCCGGCACCACTGGATTCCCCAAGGGTGCCACGTTGACACACCACAACATCCTCAACAACGGACACTCGATCGGCCGGCTCCTGAACTACACCGAGCATGACCGGGTGGTAATCCCAGTGCCGTTTTATCACTGCTTCGGAATGGTGATCGGGAATTTGAACGCGCTGAGCTTTGGGGCAGCAACCATCATTCCGGGTCGCGGTTTCAACCCGTCGGCGGCGTTGGAAGCAGTTCAAGACTTCGGCGGGACGTCCCTCTACGGTGTGCCCACCATGTTTATTGCCGAGCTCGCACTGGACGATTTCAACTCCTATGATCTCTCCACGCTGCGCACCGGAGTCATGGCCGGTTCCCTTTGTCCCATGGAGGTGATGCGCCGGGTCATTGATGAGATGCACATGGTCGATGTTGCCATCTGCTACGGCATGACCGAGACCTCGCCCGTGTCCACCATGACCCGGGCGGGGGACACCTTGGAGCAGCGCACCAGCACGGTAGGCCGGACAATGCCGCACCTTGAAAGCCGCATTGTTGACCCGGGTTCAGGCGAGGTGGTGGAGCGCGGCGTCATCGGTGAGCTTTGCACGCGCGGTTACTCAGTGATGCAGGGCTACTGGGGCCAACCGGACAAAACGGCGGAGGCAATCGACGCTGAAGGCTGGATGCACACCGGTGATCTCGCCCGCATGGATGTGGACGGCTACGTGGTGATCGAGGGCCGGATCAAGGACATGGTGATCCGCGGTGGGGAGAACATCTACCCGCGGGAGATCGAGGAATTCCTGTATCTCCACCCATCCATCCAGGACGTGCAGGTCATCGGCGTTCCCGACCGGAAGTACGGAGAAGAGCTGATGGCTTGCATCATCCTCAAGCCCGACGCTGAGGCTCTGACCACCGAGGACCTGGCGGAGTACTGTCGAGGGAAGCTGGCCCACTACAAAATCCCGCGCTACATCGACGTCCGCGAGTCCTTTCCCATGACTGTGTCCGGAAAGGTACGGAAGGTGGACATGCGCCAGGAGGCGGTGTCCCGGCTGCACCTGTAGCTGACTGAACCTGCAGCTAGTTGGTGTTCCGGCTGATCGTCCGGATTCCCACTACAAGTCCGACGGCGGCCGTCACCACAGCGGCCAGGAGACCCCACATCGTGTCCATACCAATGCGTCCGGCAAACAACTCCCGTTCGGCATTAACCAGGTAGGTCAGGGGATTGAACAAGCTGGCAACCTTCATCCAACCGGGTCCGGCCTCGATGGGCAACATGATGCCGGAGAGGATCATGAGGGGGAACAGCAAGGTTTGTTGCACGCCCCAGAAAATCCATTCCTTGTTCTGGGACACCAAGGCAAGCGCATAGGACAACGCTCCCAGCCCGATGCCGAAGATGCCCAGGATGACCAGCCCCAACACCACGTGCAGTGGATGGAAAATGAAACCAAACGGGATGCAGACCACGGAGATCAGCAAACCCTGCAACACCAGGGGAGCCCACTCCTTCAGCGCCCGGCCAATCATGAGCGAAGACCGCGAAAGCGGTGTGGCCAATATCCGCTCATAGGAACCGGTCATGAGTTCGTACTGCAGGTTTGAGCCCGTCATGGAGGTGCCGAACAACGCGATCATCACCACCACTCCGGGAAGGAACCACTGCAGCGTGGATTGGCCTCCAAAGGCCGGAGCGCCCACGGCCGAGCCCAGCAGCGGCCCGAACAACCCCAGGAACACCAGCGGTTGGATGAGGGAGAAAATCAGCGAGAACGGATCCCGCAGAGGCAGCAGCATTTCACGCCAGAACACGAACCACGTGTCAGTGACGACGCTTCGCGGACCGCGCTTTTGGAGAGCCACACCCGGGGCAACGGCTTGTTCAATCATCAGACTTCAGCTCCTTCCCGCAGGCTGCGGCCGGTCAGTTCCAGGAAAACGTCGTCCAGTGTTGGCGGTTTCAGTTCCAGCGACTGGGCGGGAGCGCCGGCGTCGTGCATTTCCTTCAGCAACCCCGGCGCCAGTTGGGCGCCTTGGGCCAAGCGGAGACGGAACCGGACCACGCCGTCGTACGCGTTTTCCTCCATGTCGCCTTCCGAGGCGGCGCGACCCAGCAGTCCTCGCACCTCGGACGCGGAACCGGCGGCAACCTCCACGGCCAGGAGGTCCCCGGCGAGGTTGGCCTTGAGTCGTGAAGCGGTGTCGTCGGCAATGATGGTCCCGTGGTCGATCACGATGACGCGCTCGGACATGGAATCGGCCTCATCCATGTAATGGGTGGTCAGCACAATGGTGGTCCCATGCTCCTCGCGCATCCGCATGATGTGTTCCCACAGGTTGGCGCGGTTCTGGGGATCCATGCCGGTGGACGGCTCATCGAGGAACAGCAAGCCAGGGGAGTGCATCAACCCGAGGGCCACGTCCATGCGGCGTCGTTGCCCGCCGGAAAGCTTGATCACGGTGCGCTTTGCGAGGTCGGTGAGGTCCAGGGATGCCATGAGAGTTTCGGCACGGGCCTTCGCGTCCGTGGTGTTCATTCCGTAGAAGCGGCCTTGCATGATCAGTTCGTCGATCACGCGGTAACTGTGCCCGCCGCCATTGCCTTGGCCGATGTAGCCGATCCGGGCCCGCACCCCTGCGGGGTCCTTGGCCACATCGACGCCCGCCACCGTTGCCGACCCTGACGTAGGTTTCAACAAGGTGGTGAGCATCCGCAGGGTCGTGGACTTGCCGGCGCCGTTCGGGCCAAGGAAGGCGACAAGTTCGCCGGGGGCGACGTCGATGTCCACGCCCTTCACGGCCTCGACGGTTTCCTTCTTCACGGTGAAGGTCTTGGTGAGCTTGTTGGTGTGGATCACGGTCACTCCAGGGATGGCAGGTGATGGCTCCTAGGCGCCACGCTATACCCGTGAATGAAGACCGTCCATGCTCCTGCGGACAGCTCCTGTCCGCAATCAAAACTCAGTGGCCGCGGTGGTCCTGGACCGTCATCCTTGGCCCGAAAGTGGGTTTGCGGAAGCCGCTGAGATACAACATCCGCACCAGCCGCTGCCTTTGCCCGCGCCATGGTTCCAGCAGTTCGATCATCCCGGCGTCGTCCGTCTTTTGGCCCGTCAGCGCGTATCCCACGTAGGCGGCCAGATGGTAGTCGCCCACGGAGATCGAATCCGGGCAGCCGTGGGTGCGTTGGACCACTTCGGCGGCCGTCCAGATGCCGATGCCCGGAATGGTCTGCAGCTTGGCGCCGGCCTGCGTTGAGCTCAGGTCCGCCAGCCGTTCAAGCGCGACGGCGGATTGCAGCGCCCGCATCACGGTGGCCGAGCGCTGTGGTCCAACACCGGCCTTGTGCCACTCCCACGAAGGGATGGCCAGCCACTGCCTCGCAGTAGGAGGGACCAGGAGTCCAGCAGGGGCCTTGCCCGGCGCTGCCGTTCCGTGGCGATACATCAGGTAACGGTAGCCGCGCCTTGCCTCCAAAGTGGTGACTTTTTGCTCCAGGATGGTGGGCACCAGGGAGTCAACCATCCGCCCTGTGGATGGCAAGCGCAGAGTCAGGTTCCGGCGTCGTGATTCCGTGACCAACCGCGGAAGGGTGGCATGGAAGGCGGGTTCGTCAAATGCCGACCAATCGTCGTCGGCGCCGAGCAACCGCGGTACTCCGGCGACGGCGTCGTCCGCTCCCGGTCCCCAGGCTTGGGCATCAACGAAGGAATCGACTCCCACACCGCCTCCCGAAAGCCTCAACGTGACCGGCCCCGAAGCAGTGGTAAAGGCCATCCAAAAACCGCTGGTGTGCGCTGCAAAAGACGGATCCGCGTTGCCCCGCATGAGCGGAAACATGGTCCGGTCCAAGCGGAAGGAACCGCCCGGATGCCACCGAACGGCCGCATCTGCCGCGGCCGCAACAACGGGCGGGGCTTCTGCGATGGTCATGTTTTCATGGTCCCACGCCCGGCTGACAATCTGCATCCGGGGACCCCTTACGGCAACAACCGCCCGCCGCTAGACTCCCAGATGTGGCGTGGGTGGGCCGCGCCATATCCGAGGAACAAATCCCAGGAACAAATCCCAGGAACAAGGAGCACAAATCATGGCCGCCATAGTGCATTTCGAGATTCCGACGGACGATACAGGCCGGGCCAACAGTTTTTACCAGAGTGCCTTCGGCTGGAACCTGAGCCCCATGCAAGGGATGGACTACACGATCGCCATCACAGCCCCTTCCGACGAGCAGACCGGCACGCCAACGGAGCCGGGAGCCATCAACGGAGCCCTGTTCCCGCGCACGGACAATTTGAAGACCCCCATCCTCACCATCGATGTGGACGATATTGATGCCGCACTGGGGCAGATCGAGTCCGCAGGCGGCAGCGTGGTCCAGGCCAAGGACGCCGTACCCACCATGGGCTGGTACGCCTACTTCAAGGACACGGAGGGCAACGTCCTGGGTGTCTGGCAGACGGACACCTCCGCCGGGGCCTAGCGGGAGGGGCCGGGTCAAGCCCCATAGCGACCACGCGGTAACTTTGTACCTATGAAGTACGCCCAGTCCGTGTTGGACCTCATCGGCAATACGCCCCTCATCAAGCTCAACCACGTCACGGAGGGCATCAAAGCCACCGTTCTGGTGAAGCTCGAATACATCAATCCCGGCGGATCCATCAAGGACCGGATCGCCGTGAAGATGATCGAAGATGCGGAAAAGGACGGCCGGCTCAAACCGGGCGGAACCATCGTAGAGCCGACGTCGGGCAACACGGGAGTGGGGCTGGCGCTCGTAGCCCAGCAAAAGGGCTACAAGTGCGTTTTTGTGGTGCCGGACAAAGTGGGCGAGGACAAGCGCGCCGTGCTTCAGGCGTACGGTGCCGAAGTTGTGGTGACGCCTACCGCCGTCGCGCCCGACAGCCCGCAGAGCTACTACGGTGTCTCGGACCGCTTGGTCAAGGAGATCCCGGGCGCCTTCAAGCCGGACCAGTTCTCCAACCCCGCCGCTCCCGGCAGTCATTTCGAGTCCACGGGCCCGGAAATCTGGCAGGACACAGACGGGCGGGTGACGCACGTGGTCATCGGCGCCGGCACCGGCGGCACCATCACCGGCACAGGTCGCTACCTCAAGCAAGTCTCGGCGGACCGTGCCGAGTCCGACGGCGGCCCGGTCAAGGTCATCGGCGCGGATCCGGAAGGCTCGGTCTACTCAGGCGGAACCGGCCGGCCCTACTTCGTGGAAGGCGTGGGCGAGGACATGTGGCCCGGCAACTACGATCCCGCCGTCCCGGACCACGTCATCGCCGTATCAGACGCCGACTCCTTCACCATGACCCGCCGCCTTGCCCGGGAAGAGGGCCTCTTGGTGGGCGGTTCCTCCGGCATGGCCGTGGTCGCGGCGCTCCAGGCTGCCAAGGACCTGGACGAGTCAGCCGTTGTAGTGGTGATACTCCCGGATTCCGGCCGCGGCTACCTTGCCAAGATTTTCAACGACCAATGGATGCGTTCCTACGGCTTCCTCTCCGGCGGCGAAGAAGCTTCCGTGGGCGAGGTGCTCAAGTCCAAGACTGGCGAAATGCCGGACCTGGTCCACATCCACCCGAATGAAACCGTCCGCGACGTCATCAACATCATGAACGAGTTCGGCGTCTCCCACATCCCGGTGCTCTCGCAGGAGCCACCGGTGGTGATGGGCGAGGTCATGGGTGCCGTGGACGAGCGCAGCCTCACCAGCAAGCTGTTCCGTGGGGAAGCGAAGCTGACGGACATGATCTCCGAACATATGGGGGACAGGCTCCCCGTAATCGGCTCGCTGGAAACCATTTCCGCCGCGCGTGAGCTGCTGTCCGACGTCGATACCGTGATGGTGACATTCGTTGGCGCCCCGGTGGGCATCCTGACGCGCCACGACCTTTTGGCGTACCTGAGCAATTAAGCGCCGCCCTGATCCAACCCTTCAAACCCAGAGGAGCTTCCATGTCTGCCAGCAACAACGCCGGGTTCAACACGCGCGCCGTCCACGCCGGACAGGCCTTCGAGCCGGTGACCGGTGCTGTGGTGCCCCCGCTGCACTTCAGCTCCACGTACGCCCAAGACGGCATCGGCAACCTGCGCTCAGGTTATGAATACGGCCGCGGCGGCAACCCCACCCGCGACGCACTCCAGGAGCAGCTTGCCGCGCTTGAAGGTGGAACCGCTGCGTTTTCCTTCGGCTCCGGCCTTGCAGCCGAGGACTCCCTGATCCGGGCCCTCGCCCGGCCAGGGGATCACATTGTCCTGGGCAACGACGCCTACGGTGGAACCTACCGCTTGATCAACCGCGTGCTGGGTGATTGGGGCATCGGCAACACGCCCGTGGACATGTCCGACCTCGACGCCGTAGCCGCTGCTGTTGCGGCCAACAAGACGCGAATGGTGTGGGTGGAGACGCCGTCCAACCCGATGATGAAGATCACCGACATCGAGGCACTCGCCGTCTTAGCGCACGACGCCGGTGCCCTCCTGGTGGTGGACAACACCTTCGCGTCCCCCTACTTGCAGACCCCGCTCGCCTTGGGCGCCGATGTGGTGGTCCACTCCACCACCAAGTACATCGGCGGCCACTCCGACGTTGTGGGTGGCGCGATCGTGGTCAAAGACGATGAGCTGGCAGAGAAGATCGGTTTCATCCAGTTCGCCGTCGGTGCCGTCTCGGGGCCAATGGATGCCTTCCTGACAACCCGTGGCCTGAAGACGCTGGGCGTTCGCATGGACCGCCACAGCGAGAACGGCCAGGCGGTGGCCGAATGGTTGCTGCAGCGTCCCGAGGTTGAAGCCGTGCTCTACCCGGGCCTCCCGGACCACCCCGGACACGAGCTCGCGGCCAAGCAGATGAAGAAGTTCGGCGGCATGGTCTCCGTACAGTTCAAGGGTGGCGAAGCGGCTGCACGCACGGTTGCTGAATCCACTTCGGTGTTCACGCTTGCGGAATCGTTGGGCGGCATCGAGTCCCTCATGAACTACCCCTCGGAGATGACACACGCTTCTGTGAAGGGTACCGAGCTGGCTGTCCCGGTGAACCTCCTCCGCCTTTCCTGCGGAATCGAAGAAGTCGAGGACCTGATAGCGGACCTTGAGCAGGCCTTTGCCAAGATCGGCTGAGGCAACACCTGGCTTTCTTTAGGGAAGTCAGCTAGTTTTGTGCGCATGCCTCTTCGTTCCGACTGGTCTGCCCGCACGTGCAGCCTCGCCCGCGGCCTGGATGTCCTCGGCGATCCCTGGGGGAGCCTGGTCCTCCGCGAAATCTTTTTCGGCAACGGACGCTTCGATGCCATCAAGCAACGCCTCGAGGTAGCAGACAATGTCCTCAGCAAACGCCTGGGATGGCTCCTCGACGCCGGACTGCTCGCCCAACGCCCCTACCAGGACGGCACGCGCACACGGCAGGAATACGTCCTCACACCTAAGGGCGAGGACGCGCTTCCAGTGCTCAACGCCATCATCATCTGGGCGGAGAAGCACCTGGAAGCTCCCAACGAGGTGTCCCATATGAAGGTCATCCACACTGACTGCGGGCAAGCCACGTTGTCGGCGGACACATGCACCAACTGCGGGGCCCCGCTGACTGCCGGTAACACCAGCTGGCATAGCCTCAAACGCAGCGACCATCCACTCCCACTCGCCACTGCACCCGGCACAGCTTCCCCTGAAACGGAGATCCCCGCATGACCGCTCCCGACGTCACTGGGGCACCGCCCGAAAAAACCGGGACGCCTGCCGGCAAGAACCGCCGTCTCCACCCCGCCTGGATCGTTGCTGCAGTTGCCTTCCTGGCGCTGGTTGGAGCCGCAGGCTTCCGTGCGGCACCCGGGGTGCTCATGGTCCCGTTGCAGGAGGAGTTCGGCTGGTCCACCACGATCCTCTCCTTGGCCGTCAGCATCAACCTGGTTTTGTTCGGCTTGACGGCCCCGTTCGCTGCGGCCCTCATGGAACGCTTCGGCATCAGGAAGGTCACCTCGCTGGCCCTGTGTCTCATCGGGCTCGGGTCAGCATTGACCGTCTTCGTGAACCAGTCCTGGCAGATCCTGCTCACCTGGGGACTGCTGATCGGCCTGGGCACCGGTTCCATGGCCCTCGTATTCGCTGCGACCATCGCCAACACCTGGTTCGCCAAGAGCCGGGGCCTGGTCATTGGCATCCTGACCGCAGGAAGTGCCGCCGGACAGTTGGTGTTCCTGCCGTTTATCGCCGCGCTTGCCCAGAACCCGGGCTGGCGAGGCGCTTCCTTGCTCATCGCTGCCGGTGCGCTCGCGGTGGTTCCGCTGGTGCTGCGCTGGCTGCGGAACTCGCCCGCCGACGTCGGGGTCCTGCCCTTCGGTGCGGAGGAACCTGCCGCTGTGGCTAAGTCGCCGGACTCTGAGGATTCCCCCAATGCGGCGATCCGTGCCCTGCAGGTCCTCAAACGGGCAGCTAAAGTCCGCACATTCTGGGCCTTGGCTGCGGGTTTCGCGATTTGTGGAGCCACCACCAATGGCCTTATCGGCACGCACTTCATTCCATCGGCGCACGATCACGGGATGCCCGAAACCACGGCGGCAGGTTTGTTGGCCGTCGTCGGAATTTTCGACATCGTGGGGACCATCGCGTCCGGTTGGCTGACCGACCGCTTCAACCCCAAGGTCCTGCTGGCCGTGTACTACCAGTTCAGGGGGATCGGCCTGCTGGTGCTGCCGCTGCTGCTGGGCTCGTCAGTGGAGCCGAGCATGATCATCTTCGTTGTGGTCTACGGGCTCGACTGGGTTGCCACTGTGCCGCCCACTGCAGCAATTTGCCGATCGGTTTTCGGTGCCGATGGTTCGGTAGTCTTCGGCTGGGTCTTCGCGGCTCACCAGCTCGGGGCTGCCGTTGCCGCCCTCCTGGCCGGCTTCATCCGCGATGCCACCGGGCACTACAACTACGCCTGGCTCGGCGCAGCTGCGATGTGCACGGTGGCCGCGGTGATCAGTGCCACCATCCGCAAGGACCCCGTGAAGAAGGAACCCGTAGCGGTCGCCTGACAACACGATCCCCGCAGATGTTGTGGGGCCCGCTCTGCGCGTTATATGTGCCTGGAAGCACGCAGAGCAGGCCCCGCAACGGGGTTCCGGCGGGTTGTGGGGCCCGCTCTGCGCAGTATTCGTCCCCGAAAGCACGCAGAGCAGGCCCCGCAACGGGGGCCAGCCGGGTTGCGAGGCCCGCTCTGCGCAGTATTCGTCCCCGAAAGCACGCAGAGCAGGCCCCGCAACGTGAGGTTTAGCCCGCTTCGGTAACCCGGAACGTCAGCGTCCGCGCTTCCGGGCGCAACGCGTACTCCGGCCACACGTCGGGTCCACAGGCCCTTGACCCCAGCCCGTGCTGGACGGCATCAAGGTACAAGTAGCTGCCCTTGCTCGCCGGCAACTCGTGAGGATGCGCTGCCGCGGAGATCTCTTGGGCTGTGTGCCGGGAGAGCGTGAAGCCGGGCAAACGTCCGCGTGAGTCGGGAACCGCGTCGAGCTGCAGCCAGGAAGCGCTATTGTTCAGCAGATCCAGCGTCCGGACAGCGCTTCGGTGGCCCGTCTCCTGCGGCTTGGCGTAATTCACCGAAAGCTCGTCGATGCCCGCAGAGTAGCGGCCCACAAGGGCCGCGTGCATGCTGTCCGGGTAGGACTCACGGGGGCCGGCGCCGAACCACGAGGCACCATCCACCGAGCCGGGCAGATCAAAGCGCACCCCCACCCGCGGCCAAATCATGTCCCATCCTGCGCTCGGAACAATGTCCAAGCGGAGCCACAGTTCGCCGTCGGATAGCTGCCAGCTCTCCTCCACAGACACCCAATGCGCGGCGTCTGCTGCGGCGTAACGGGTGCGGGTCAGCACACTGCTTTCGCTGGCTGAGACCTTTTCCACCCGGGCCGTGATCCTGTCCAAACCGGCACGGCGCCACACCTTTTCCATCGAAGGTGCAGCAACGCCATCGCCGTTATTGAGCCAAGGATCGGCGAGGTCGTAGCTGCCGCGGCCGGCACCGGCGTCGTTATCCGTGGGAGCACGCCATAGCTCCAGCCGCGGCCCGGACACCGGCAGCCCCGCGAGCGACACCAAGCGACCATCCTCAAATACACCAGGACCCAGCGAGACGGTCCCGGAAACCTGCGAAGCTGCCCGTCCAGCCGATGCCAGGGGGCGAGGGGTCGTCAGGCGGGGACGTGCTGCGGTCAGTTCCAGCTGCGCGGCAGAGATGACATGCCCTGCTTCGGCCCAGGCCGTGTCCTTTCGAAGTGCCACCTCCACGGTCAGCCACTGCTCGCCAACTCCAGAGCCAAGTTCCACAACATCAAATTCAGGCAGCTCGATATGCGCCGAATCCCCGGCGGCGAGGGAGGCTCCCGCTTCAGTGACGACGTCGATTTCGCCCGAAGCGGTCATCACACCGTCTGCCTCTGTACGCCAGCGCAGTACGACGTCGGACGTATCTGCCGTGTGCCGCAGGTTGGCGACCGAAACGAAGCTCCGGGGGCCGCCGTCGTGGTTTTCCGTGCTGAAGCCCAGGCGCAGGGGAGCGACAATCTGCTTGTACTCAAAGAGTCCCGGGCTGGGCGTGGAGTCAGAGAGGACCATCCCGTCCATCACAAAATTGCCGTCGTGGACAACCTCGCCGAAGTCCCCGCCGTAGGCGAAGAACTCTGTGCCGTCGGCCGTGGTGGTGCGGATGCCGTGGTCCCGCCACTCCCAGACGAATCCGCCGTGCAGCCGCGGGTAGCGGTCCACCAGGTCCTCGTACTGGTCGATGGCGCCGGGCCCGTTGCCCATGGCGTGGACGTACTCGCACAGGATGAACGGTTTGGTGCGCTGTCGTGCGGACTCCGCAGCGGAGCAGCCCAGCAACAGCGAACCGGAATCGTCGCGGCCGATCGCCTCAGTCTCAGGAACCGAGGAGTACATGCGCGAGTACACGTCTGTGTAAGCGCCGCTGTAGTCGCCCTCGTAGTGGACGGGCCGCCCGGTATCGCGGGCGTGCGTCCACGCGGACATCGCAGCGAGGTTGGCGCCCGTTCCGGACTCGTTGCCCAAGGACCACATGACGATTGAAGGGTGGTTCTTGTCCCGCTCCACCGTCCGCTCCATGCGGTCCATGTACGCCTCCCGCCAGGCGGGGTCGTCACTGGGGTTGCCTACCCAGCCGTGCCGTTCAAAGCCGTGCGTTTCAAGGTCGCACTCCAGGATCACCCAAAAGCCCATCTCGTCCGCGATGTCCAGCAAACGAGGATGCGGAGGGTAATGGCTGGTTCGGATCGCGTTGACATTGAACCGCTTCATCAGGGCGAGGTCGGCGCGGGCAAAGTCTTCGTCGAACACGCGGCCGCGGTCAGGATGCGTCTCATGGCGGTTCACGCCGTGGAACACCACACGACGGCCGTTCACCAGGAACTGATCGCCCTTGATCTCCACGGTCCGGAAACCAAGGCGCAGCGAAACGGTCTCGCCTGCGCTTTCCACCACTGCGTTATAGAGGCGCGGAACCTCTGCGGACCAGGGTTCGACGCCGGTGATCGCCACCGGGGCGACGTCGGCAGGGGAGTTCCAGACGACGTCGACGTCCAGTTCCGGGACGGATAGCCTAAGCGGGAAGGCCGCCTTGTCCGCTGAAATCTCAGAATCAATGGTGCCTGAGCCGGCGGTGTAGGACGTCCGTAGCCAGACGTCGTCGATCCCCTTCTTGGGGCGGGCCTGGAGGGTGACGTCGCGGAAGATGCCCGGCAGCCACCACTGATCCTGGTCCTCCACGTAGCTCGAAGCCGACCATTGATGGACCCGGACAGCCAGCACGTTGTGGCCCGGGCGGGCGGCAACAGTGACGTCGAATTCCTGGGCCAGCCGACTGCCTGTTCCCACTCCGATCTCGCTGCCGTTGAGCCATACCTTGTAGCGGGATTCGACGCCGTCGAACCTCAGCACGATGCGCTCGGCTTCGCTCCAATCCGCTGGCAGATCGAAGGCTCTCCGGTAGTCACCGGTGGGGTTCTCGTCCGGGACGTGGGGTGCGTCCGTGGGAAAGGGGAACTGGACATTGGTGTAGATGGGGCGACCGTAGCTGCCGTCCCCCTCCAAAACCCAGTGAGCCGGAACCGGGATCCGGTCCCAGCCGGAGTCGTCCAACCCTTCCTCGGCGAAGCCTTCGATTGCCTCTCCCGCGGGAAGGACACCCCGTCCGCCGGGGGTTCCGGGCGCACCGGGGAGAAGCCGGAAACGCCATTGGCCGTTGAGGGACAGCGTGGGCGCGTCAGTGTGCAGCCAGGAGCGGGCCGGGAGCCTCTTGCCGGTCCCAGGACCGGTATCAGTGATGTAGTTGGCGGTGTTGGTCATTACTTAACGGCTCCTTCTGTCAGCCCGCCGCGCCAGAAGCGCTGCAGGACAACCATGGCGATGCTGAGCGGAATGATGGATAGCAGCACCCCGCCTGTGGTTAGTTCGTAAAATTCGGGCAGACGGTCAACCTGGCTGAGCCAGTTGTTCAGGCCCAGGGTTATGGGATACAGCTCTGCGTCGGACAGCATGACCAGCGGCAGGAAGTAGTTGTTCCAGATGCCCACCAGCTGGAACAGGAAAACGGTGACCAAGGCCGGCGTCAGTACCTTGAGCCCAATGGTGTGGAAGATGCGGAGCTCGCCGGCGCCGTCGATCCTGGCGGCCTCGATCAGCGAGGTATCAACAGTGGCCTGGGCGTAGATGCGGCAGAGGAACAGCCCGAAAGGGGAGACCAGCGATGGCAGCAGGACACTCCAGTAGGTGTTCGCCAAGCCCATCTGGCTAAACAGCAGGAACAGCGGCAGGGCAGTGGCGGTGCCGGGAACAAGCACGCCGCCAAGGATGGTGCCGAATACCAGGTTGCGTCCGCGGAATTCGTACTTGGCCAAGGCATACCCACCTGCTGCGGCAAAGTACGTGGCCAGGAGCGCTCCGACGCCGGCATAGACCGCCGAATTCAAGAACCAGCGGCCAAAAATCCCGTTGTCATAACTGACCACGCGGCCGATGTTCTCCCAGAGAGAGAACGTGGGGGCGAACCAGAAGCCGTTGGTGGAAAAGAGATCGGTGGTGGACTTCGTGGACGCGACGAAGACCCAGTACACGGGAATCAGGAAGTACAAGGCGACCACCACCAAAAGTGCGGTGACGATGATGGTGGATGACCGTCGTCTTCCGGCTGAGCGGTCCGGGCCTGCCAAAGCCTTGCTGCGGACGGCGGTGGTGGTGGGCTTCGTGGCGGTGGCGGTGGCGGTCATGAGGACTTCCTGTTCGTCAGTGCGAGGAAGGCGAAGGAAAGGGCGAATGCGGCCACGGCGATGATGACCGACTGGGCTGCAGCGACGTTGTAGTCGTTGTAGGCAAAGGCCGTTGTGTAGGCGCTGAGGTTGGGTGTGTACTGGCTGTCGATCGCCGGAGCCACCGTCTTGAGGACTTGCGCCTCAGCGAAGAGCTGCAAGGTTCCGATGATGGAGAACACCGTGGTGAGCATGAGGGCCGGACGAATAAGGGGGAGCTGGATGCTCCGGGCGACGCGCCACGTGGAGGCGCCATCCACCTTGGCGGCCTCGTAGAGTTCCACCGGGATGGCTTTCAGTTGCGCAACGATGATCAGCATGTTGTAGCCCGTGTAGCTCCACGTGACGATGTTCGCGATGGACCACAGCACGCTGTTCGCGCCGAGGAAATCAGGGGTCAGGCCAACAACCTTGGCCACGTCAAACAACGGGCTGAGACCGGGCACGTACAGGAAGGACCACAGAATGGTGGCGATGACACCCGGCACGCCGTAAGGGAGGAAGTAGGCGGCACGGAAGAACCCCGGCCATTTCGCGGAGGCCGATTCCAGCATGAGGGCCAACGCCGTGCACAGGACGATCATGACGGGCACCTGGACTACCCCGAACAGCAGCATTCGGCCGATGGAGGCGACGAAGCTGCCGTCGGCAAGGGCCTGGGCGTAGTTGTTGAAGCCGGCGAACTCGCTGGTCACGCCAGCCTCGCCGAAGAGTCCGCTGCGGGTCACTTTGGTGAAGCTGGACATGATGGCCACAACGATGGGCAGCAGGAAGGTGAGGACGAAGAGCCCCAGGAAAGGTGCCAGCAAGAGCCAGGGTGCGCGTGCGGCAGCACCGGCCCGTTTGCTGGCCCGGCTTGGTGCGGCGGGGTGCTGGACGGTGGGTGCGGTGCGGGTGGTGGTCATGCCGTTTCCTTCCGGATGTTGAGGCCCTTGTTCTTGAAAACGGTCATGATTTGCTGCTCCGAAGCGGCAATGGAATCCACCAATGAGGTCCCGAAGGCCTTCTTGCGGAAACCGTCGCTGAGAATGTTGAAGGACTGCTGGGTTACGGGCCACCAGGACCAGTCCGGGTTCTGCTGTTGGGTAGCCGGGACGAAGACTTCCTCGTTGTAGCGCTGGCCGCCGAAGAACGCCGAGGGTTGTTGCCGCTCCGTGCCGATGAACTCGGGGTTGGGTGACCAGCCGATGCCGCTGTTCTTGATCTG
Source organism: Paenarthrobacter sp. (assembly GCF_031180005.1). Classification (NCBI taxonomy): domain Bacteria; kingdom Bacillati; phylum Actinomycetota; class Actinomycetes; order Micrococcales; family Micrococcaceae; genus Paenarthrobacter; species Paenarthrobacter sp. The sequence continues at coordinate 110,722 of NZ_JAPSHI010000006.1, forward strand.
GGCGTCGATTCCCTCTTTGGACGTAGTCAGCCACACTGCGAACTCGACTGCTTCCTTCGGGTGCTTACTATTGGCCAGGACTGCCGCCGTGGAACCGCCGAGGTAGCTTGAGCCGAAGCCCGTATCGCCCCAGGTGGGCATCGGAGTTGCGCGCCACTTTCCTTCGGAACCGCTGACACCCTGAACCAACGCATCGCCCCAGCTGCCGGTTATGGTCGAGGCAATCCCGCCCTTGGCGGCAGCCGCAAACCAGCCCGGGGAGAAGGCTCCATACGCGGTGGTGACGAGGTCGTCGTCGATCGCTTTGTCGAAGAAGCGCGCGGTGTTGAGCGTGGCGTCGTCGGTCATGTTGATGACCCAGCCATCCTCCTCCGGGCGCAGCCACTGCGCGCCGGCCTGCCCGGCGAAAGAGGCGAATGGAGAGGCATCACTGATGGGGAAACAGTCCAGGTAGCTGTCCACGGAGCGAAGTTCGGCGGCCAGCGCAGCCCATTCGTCCCAGGTTTTCGGAGCGACTCCGCCCACCTTGTCCAGGACGGCCGGTTGGAAGAACATGCCCATGGGCCCCGCGTCCTGGGGGATGCCGTAGACGCCCCCTGTGTAGCTGACTTGCTTCCACAGTGTGGGGTCGTACAAGTGGGCGTGGTCATTGGCGCCATAGCGGGACACATCAACCAGGCCGTTGACCAGCATGAACTCCGGGATGGAACGGAACTCCACCTGGGCCAAGTCCGGTCCGCCTCCCGCTGCCAAGGCCGAGTAAATCTTCTGATATCCGCCGTTGTTGCCGCCCGGGATCCACACCACGTCCACCTGGATGTGCGGATTGGCTGCGTTCCAGACGTCGGCGACTTTCTGGAAGTCCTTGAGCCAGGCCCAGTAGGTCAGTCGCACGGGCTCGCCGGCCGCGGGGATGGTTGGGGCAGCGTTGACGGACTGTGTTCCTGGGGTAGCGCACCCGGTCAGCAGGCCCATGGCTGCTGTGCCCAGGCCTGCGCCCAGGAGTTGTCTTCGCGTGAATCGGGTCATGAGCCTTCACCTCTTCGTGTCAGGTTGACGATGACGCGGGCTTGGATTCGTGGATCCTGCCGCGACAAGTGTGACCACGGTAACAGAAAATTCGAGTAGTTACTCGAATTTCATTTTGGACCCTCAACACGCATGTACACTGGCTAGCCATGACCACAAAGGACGTGGGTCGCGCAGCGCGGCGGGGCCCCTACGCGAAATCCGAAGAACGGCGCCGGACCATCCTCGATGCTGCCCATGAGGTGTTTGCTGCCCACGGTTATCGTGGTGGATCCCTCCAGGATGTTGCCGACAAAGTAGGCCTGAGCCAAACCAGCCTGCTGCACTATTTCCCGTCCAAGCGCGATCTCCTGATGGCAGTCCTGGAGCGCCGCGACGAAATCACCGGTGACGCCTTCCCGGACGACATGGAAGAGGGCTTGGTTGACTCGGTGATCCGTACGGCGCTCTTCAACGAGAACATCCCTGGCGTGGTTGAGTTGTACACCGTTTTGTGCGCGGAGTCCGTCACCGATTCGCACCCCGGGCGGGTCTACTTCACCGAACGTTTCGAACGTCTCCGCAAAAGCTATGCGCGGCGGTTTGCCGAGCTGGCTGCCCAAGGCAGGCTCCGCTCCGACGTCGATCCTGACGTAGCTGCCATGTCCCTGGTTGCCCTGTGGGACGGGCTTCAGACGCAATGGCTGCTGGCCCCCGACGAAGTGGACGTGGTCAAGGGCTTGCGCGGCTACTTTGATCTGGTGGTGCTCCCCGAACCCTCACCCGACCCCTAACCCGACCCCTCACCCAACTGAGTCGCAGTTCAGGTCGTTCTCAGACCTGAAAACGACCTGATCTGCGACCTACTTGGGGGGCTAGCCGCGGAAAGCTCCGATGCCCGTGATGTGCTGCCCCAGGATCAGGGTGTGAACCTCATCCGTGCCCTCGTAGGTCCGGACCGACTCAAGGTTGTTGGCGTGTCGGAGCGGTGAGTAGTCAAGTGTGACGCCGTTACCGCCAAGGATGGTGCGGGCCTCGCGGGCGATTTTGATGGCTTCGCGGACGTTGTTCAGTTTGCCCATGGAAATCTGTTGGGGCTGAAGGTGGCCGGCGTCCTTCAAACGGCCCAGGTGAAGGGCCAACATGGTGCCCTTCTGGATCTCCACCAGCATGTTCACCAGCTTCTCCTGGGTCAGCTGGTAACCAGCCAAGGGCCGTCCGAACTGCAAACGTTCACTCGCGTAGGAAAGTGCAGCTTCGTACGAGTCGCGCGCAGCTCCCATGGCACCCCACGCGATACCGTAGCGCGCCTCGTTCAAGCAGGAGAACGGTCCTCGGAGTCCAAGGGCACCCGGGAGGATGGCCTCGGTCCCCAGCCTCACGCCGTCGAACTTTACATCGCACTGAACCGAAGCGCGCATGGAGAGTTTCGGCTCGATGGGTGTCGCGGTCACGCCGGGGGTTCCGGCGGGAACAAGGAACCCGTGGATTCCGTCCTCGGTGTTCGCCCACACCACCATGACGTCCGCAATCGACGCGAGTCCGATCCAGCGTTTGGCCCCGTCCAAGACCCAGCCATCGGGGGTTTCACGGGCAAATGTTGTCATGGAGGACGGGTCCGACCCCGCCGTGGGCTCCGTCAGTGCGAAGCAACCGATCAGCTCGCCGGCAGCCATCCGCGGCAGCCACTGCTCTTTCTGCGCCTCCGAGCCCCACTTATGGATCGCCGTCATGGCCAAGGAGCCCTGCACCGAGACGAAGGTGCGGATCCCCGAATCGCCAGCCTCCAGTTCCATTGCGGCAAGGCCATATTCGACGGCGGTCCGCCCGGGACAGCCGTAACCCTCCAAATGCATGCCAAGGACACCGAGCTCGCCCAACTCCGGGGCGAGCTCGGGTGGGAAATGAGCGTCCTCATACCAGCGCGCGATGTTCGGACGGATCCGTTGCGCCGTGTAGTCGCGAACCCGGTCGCGGAGGGCCAGCTCGTCCGCAGTCAGCAGGGAATCGAGGGCAAGGACGTCGGAGGTGTTCGTCGTTGAATCGCTCATTCCAGCATCCTAGGTGGCTAACCCACCGGCAGGCACGGCAGCCTACTCGCCGCGGACCGCCCCAACCTCTGCGCGCTCTCCCGTGAAGTAGCCACGGGTGGAGGGTGCGAAGCGGCACACCACGGCTAAAACCACGCCCAGAGCCAGCAGCAGCACGCCGCTGACGAAGGCCCCGCCGATGCCAAAGATCTGCGTGTCGCCATACGCCGGATCCCACATCTGGACTGCGGAGATGAAGAACGCCACGGTGAGGGACAGCGCACCGAGGAACGGCAGGATGCCTCGGAACCACAGGTTCCGCGCCGAGTCCCGGAGCGTGGAGCGGAAGAACCACACACAGGAGAAGCCGGTCAGTGCGTAGTAGAACGCGATGAACAGGCTGATGGCGCTGATGGAGTCCGAGAGCAGGTTTTCGCTGAGGAAGCTCATGGCCACGTAATAAACCACGGCCACCGCACCCATCACCTGAGTGGAGAAGCCCGGCGTCATGAAGCGCTCGTGGACCTTGCCGAATCTGGGCGGCAGCGCACCGTGGACGCCCATGGACAGGGTTCCGCGGGCAGTCGGGAGGATGGTGGTCTGTGTGGAGGACAGAACGGATGCCAGCACAGCCACGATGATCAGCCAGCCCCAAGGGCCCAACACAACGTCCTTCATGGCAAGGAAGACGTCGTCCTGGTTTGCTTCATTGCCCAGCCCGATACCGTCGGTACCGATCGTGGCGTACATCATCACCAGGAGGGCCACGGAAACGTAGATCGCCACCAGGACAGAGGCCGAGATCACGGCGCCACGGCCGGGGGTCTTGGCCGGGTTATCAGTCTCCTCGTTCAGCGCCAGGCACGTGTCCCAGCCCCAATAAATGAACAGGGCAAGCAGGACGCCGTGGACCACCGCACCGGGGTCGGCAAAAGCGCCGGCAGGGTTGAACCACTCGAAATCGAAGGCCTGCCCCTCAGGCGCTCCACCTGCTATGCGGAAAATAATGGCGACCGCAAAGATGCCCAGCGAGATGTACTGGATGTAGGTCAGGGTGCGCTGAACGTGCTCGCCCAGCCGGATTCCGCGATGGTTCACGTACGTCATGAACACGATGAACAGCACGCCGGTAGCGGTCACGAGCCAGGTGTTGTCGGCCAAGGAACCGTCGCCGATCAACAGCCACAGGTACTTGCCCGCGATTTGCGCCAGGTTGGCCAGCACCACCACTCCCGCGAGGGCCACACCCCAGCCGCCCAGCCAACCGGCCCACGGCCCGAAGGCTTTCCGGGCCCAGAAGAACGTAGTGCCGCAGTCGGGCATGGCGCTGTTCAGCTCACGGAACGCGTAAGCAATGAACAGCACAGGGATGAAGCCGAGGATCAGGATCAGGGGAGTGTAGTTGCCGTTGACCGCCACAATGAGGCCCAGCGTGGCCGCCAGCGAGTAGACGGGCGCGGTGGACGCAAGACCCAGCATGACGGAGTCGCCCAGGTCCAGGATCCCCGCGTGGAGGCCTTTGGAAGGTACGACGGCGGTACGGTCGCCGCCCGCTGGGCCGCCACCCGGCGTCGAAGTTTCAGTGCTCATAGTGCAGCTCCGTAGGAAGTAGCAGGGGGCGCAATGGGCGCCGGGGCGTCGATGGTGTTGGGGACAAAGCGGCAGAAGTAGTCCGTGATGGGGCCGTCGGATTCACGGATGCCGCAGCCCACGGATTCGCCATCCACTACCCAGAGACCCAGCACCGGGTGGTTCCCGTCGAAGTCGGGGAGGGAATGGTACTGCTGGAAGCACCAGCCTTCGCGCCCGTAACCACCGGGCTGCTGGATCTCGATGCCCGGGGCGTGGATGCGGATGTTGTCGCCTTCACGTCCATGCAGCGGCTTGGCCACCCATTCCTTGAGGGGACCTGGATCGCCGAGGTAGGCGGGAAGCAGGTTTTCGTGGTCGGGGTAGAGATGCCATAGCGCAGCGAGCAAGGCTTTGTTGGACAGCAGCATCTTCCAGGCCGGCTCAACCCAGCGGGGGTTGTGGGCGCGCTGGAGGAGGCGGTGTCCGAACGGCTCCTTCATCATCAGTTCCCACGGGTACAGCTTGAACATGGTGCTGATCATGAAGTTGTCCAGGTCCACGAACCGGTTCAGGTTGGGATCCCAGCCGATATCGGACATGTTGATGCCAATGGTGGTCCACCCGCCTTGGCTTGCGACATCGCGCATGTAGGCCGCAGTCATCCAGTCCTCGCCGGATTCCTCCGCCTCCGAGTGGGCAACGTGCAGAGTGCTCATGCCGGTACGGAATTGCAGCTTCTTCCACTGACGGATCAGGGCCTCATGGATTCCGTTCCACTGGTCCTTCTCGGGGAAAACGTCCTGCAGCCAGAACCACTGGGCCACGGAGGCTTCGATCAGTCCGGTGGGGGTATCGGCGTTGTACTCCAGCATCTTGGCCGGACCACCCTTGCCGTCATAGATGAAGTCGAAGCGGCCGTAAATGTCCATGTCCGCGGCCAGCAGTGATTCGCCGGCGAGTTCCAACGCCTGCTGCCCGATGCCTATATCGCCCATGGCCCCGGTGGCGAGGTACTTCGCGGCCTCCAAGCACATGATGTGCATGTCCTCGGCGGTCTTCTCGAGGGTTTCCACTTCGTCTTCGGTGAACTCGTAGTAGGCCGATTCGTTCCAGTATTCGATTTTCCGGCCATCGGGCATGGTGGTAGTGGAAAATACCAGGCCCTGTTCTTCGATCTTTTGCTTCCAGTCCGGTCTGGGCTTGGAGGGCAGTCGACGCACGCCTAGCCTCCCGAGCTTCCGCCGCTTTTGGAGCTGCTGCCGAAACCGCCGCGGCTGACCGTGCCGCCCTTGGTGCTGTAACCCTTGGAAGTCTTGGCGTCCGTAGGCACGTTCTTGGTATAGCTCGGGTAGGAGCTGCGGTTCTGGCCCACGGCGGGCACACTGGCCCCGCGGGAGTAGAAGTACCAGGCGTAGATCGCAGAACTTCGGCCCGCCGAACTGCTGTTGTCGCACTGGTTGTCGTCAACGCGCTCGCCGGTTTCCTCATTGAAACAGACCTGCGCGTAGTCGGCTTCCTTCTCGTTGCTGGCCACGATTGCGGTGATGGTGCCGGCCAAGAGGGCAGTCACACCCAGACCCACCACGACGGTGCGACGCTGCGAGCGCTTTTTCTTCTTTGCCGCCTCGGCCTCACCGCGCTCGCGTTCCTTGGCGAAGGGGTCAACCACGGGGAGGGGCTGGCCGGGCTGGGGCGTCCCGGCCGGGAATGCACCGCCCTGCGGTGCCCCGGCGGGAGTTTTCTTCCTCTTGCCTGTGCTCCCGTTGGTGGCGCCGCCTGGCGCCGGGTCGTTTTGCACGGGCGTGAACAGCTCAGGATGAAGTTCGGGTTTGGGTACCTGCCATGGAGGAGGCTTGGGCTGGTTATTGCCCGCTCCGAAGTCGCCGTTGTTGTCCCTGCCGCTGCCGTTGTTGCCGGCTGCGTCAGGGCTGTCTTTCGGGCCCATGTGTATCCCCCTGGATAGACCGTTGAAGTGTCCGGCGCCACGCCGGACCAGAATGCTCAGAGCAAGCCTAGTCCCTGTGCGCGGTGCAGGCACGGGTGACAGCCGTAAATGGGAAGAAGTCCCCACCTGCGGAACCATGTAAGGATGTAGCCATGGCGGGACCTGAAGCACGTAGCAACGTCGACGACGGCGTGCTGCTGCGGCTTCCGCCGGTTCGCGGCATTGGCTCCGCCCGGGTCATCACTGGCCTGGTGTTGGCTGTCCTGATGCCGCCCGGTATTGAACTCATGGTTACTGTCCTCGGTTTCCGCAACTTTGCCATGATCATGCTGTTGCAACTGGCAGTAGCTGTTGCGGTGGCGGCCATCGGTGGTTTGTGGCCCGCGGTGGTCGCCGCAGTGTTGGGCAGTGTCCTCCTTAATTACTTCTCCGCGGACCCTGTGGGTTCGCTGTCCATTGCCGATCCCACCACGTTGTTCACCTTGGTGGTTTTCCTTGGGGTGGCCTGTGGGGTGGCGCTCGCCGTGGGCCTCGCAAGCCGCCGCGCGCAGGAGGCGGCTCGCTCCGGGGCCGAGGCTACGGCCCTTAGTGAGCTGGCCCTGCGAATCCTTAGCTCGGATGGGAGCTTGGAATCGTTTCTGGAAAAAGTGCGCAGCAACCTGGGCATGGAGGCGGTAACGCTGCTGGGCTCGTCAGGCAAAGCGCCCGGAGCCCCGAGCATGGCTTCGGCCGGGGCCCAACGCGGGTTGCGTGTCCTGGCCAGTGCCGGCCCGAATCCGCCGTTGACCCATGCCGCCGCCGACCATGCCGCCGTCGTCGATCCCCACTACACCCTGCTGCTGCGGGGCGGGCCGTTGTCGGCGGAACACCAACGGATGTTGGCTGCGTTCGGGGCTTTCGTGGTGGCTGTCCGGGAGAGGCAGCAGCTGGTGAAGAGTCGGCGGGATAATGCGCGGTTGGCCGAGGGCAACAAGATGCGGACGTCCATCCTCCGCGCTGTGTCGCATGACCTTCGGACTCCCTTGGCCGGGATCAAGCTCGCTGTCAGCAGTCTGCGCCAGGAGGATGTGCATTTTCCGCCGGATGTTGAACGCGAGTTGCTGGAGACCATCGAGGAGTATGCGGACCGATTGGACCATTTGGTGGACAACCTCCTGGACATGTCCCGCATCACGGCGGACGCGGTCAACCCCCTGTTGACCGGAATTGTGTGGGCTGAGGTGCTGCCGCAGGCGCTAAGGGGAATCCCCCCAGCGCGGTTGCGTAATGAACTCCCGCCCAACCTTCCCCCCGTGCAGGCCGATACCGGAATGCTCGAGCGGGTGGTGGCCAACATCGTGGAGAATGCCATGAAGTACGCGCCCGACTCCGACGTGGTCCTGACCGCCCGTACGGGTGCCGGCATCACTTTGGGGGAGCGGCCCGCAGGCGAATTGAGGATCATCGATTACGGCAGGGGCGTCGGGCAGAAGGAAGTGGTGGATATTTTCCAGCCGTTCCAGCGCTTTGGCGATTCGCCGTCGCCTGCGATGGAAGGCGGAACCAGCGCTGGTGGCGGGATCGGCTTGGGACTGGCCGTCGCGAAGGGTTTCAGCGAGGCAATGGGTGGCAGGCTCGCAGCGGAGCCGACGCCGGGCGGCGGCCTGACCATGGTGGTCACCTTGCCGCTGTGGACAGGGGACCCGCAATGACGCTGGTGCTGATCGTGGAGGACGAAGCCCGTATCGCCAGGGCCATGCAGATCACACTTCAGGCCCATGGCTACCAGGCACTGACGGTGGGCACTGGCGCCGACGCCCTGCGGGCCGCTGCCAAGCAGCCCGTGAAAATCGTGGTGCTGGACCTTGGCCTGCCGGACAAGGACGGGGTGGAGGTTATCCGACGTATCCGCAGCTGGAGCAATATGCCCATCATCGTGCTGTCCGCCCGGCACGCATCGGAGGACAAAGTTGAAGCGCTCGACGCCGGTGCGGACGACTACGTGACCAAGCCTTTCGGTTTGGATGAACTGCTGGCGCGGCTTAGGGTCGCTTCGCGCCGGGTTGTGACCGAACACGAGGAACCAACGCTGGCCACCACGGACTTCATGGTTGACCTGGCAGGCAAGAAGATTCTCAAGGATGGCTCGGAAGTGCGCCTGACGCCCACGGAATGGAACATTCTGGAGCTGCTGGTCCGCAATAAGGGGAAGCTCGTGAGCCAGCAGCAGATCCTCACCCAGGTCTGGGGGCAGGCGTACGCGAAGGAAACACAGTACCTGCGCGTATATATAGCCCAGCTACGGCGAAAGCTGGAGCGGGATCCTGCCGAGCCCCGGCACCTGCATACGGAAGCCGGTATGGGCTACCGATTCGATCCTTAAGCTTGGAGCTGCCCGTCCGTACACTGGTGACCATGAACACCGCATCCCTCCTTGCCGTCTGCCGTGTCCACCAGCTGCTGCCCGACCCCGAGGGGAGTGTGGGGGTCACGGGCCTGGACAAACGTCCGGTAGAGGGGCAAATCAAGGTTCATAAACTTGGGCTCCACGGGGATGTGCAGGCAAACCGGGTGGATCACGGCGGGGAAGACCAAGCCCTGTACGCGTATTCGCAGGCAGATGCGGACTACTGGTCAGGTGAGTTGGACCGGGAGTTGCCTGCCGGCGTGTTCGGAGAGAACCTTCGTGTGGCCGGAATCGAAACCACCGGCGCGGTCATCGGCGAGCGCTGGAAGATTGGCCTGGATGTGGAGCTGGAAGTCACGTCCCCGCGAGTACCGTGCGCCACCTTCCAACGGGTGATCGGCGAACCCCAATGGGTGAAGCGTTTCACGCAGGCCGGTCGGGTTGGAACGTACCTCCGGGTGATCAAGACGGGCACCATTTCCGCAGGGGACCATATCCGCCGCACCTTCGTCCCCAAACACGGCATTACTGTGGGGCAATGGTTCAGCGAGCCCACCCCTGAGCTGGTGCAGATCCTCCTGGATGCGGACGCCGATGGGGAGATTCGTTTGCAGGAGGACTACCACCCGGTCTTCGAAAAGGTACTGCGGAGAAGCGGGTTCTAGAACCCCGTTGGGGGTCTTGCAAGCCAGTGTGAACAAGCTCACCCTGTCTTCAAGGACTCTCAACTCGCGGTGATGGGCCTCCGTGCCCTACACTTGAAATATCCCCCACTCCGGAAATCCCTTTATCCTGCCCAATTCTTGAGGCAGGACTGGTAAGTGTTGGGGCCCGCAAATGTGTGCGGGCATTTTCATAGGGAGAGCCGGCTAAAGAAAACGCTGTACAGACTGCTGGGATAGCAGCCAAGAGATGCAGCGGGAAGTCCTGCCATGGGATTGCGATAGCGCCGGACTTCTTGCGAAAGCAGGGCACCTTTTCCTGTTTCTCGCGACGAGTAATGCGGCCAGCCCAACCGGGCCGCGCCGACTGCCCTATGGATGAGGAATTTCCCCCTATGACCGAAAATCTCAACGAAAACTTCGACGCCACCACGGCTGAGTCCGCTGAAGCAGCAGAGACCTCCGCACCCGCCGAAGCTGAAGCACCGGCTACTGCCGCTGCCCCCGTCGAGACCGTTGCAGCTGAGACTGCAGCCCCCGCCTTCACCGAAGCTCCTGCCCCCAAGGTAGAAGAAGAGGAAGAAGAAGGCGTCAAGTTCGTCGATCTTGGTATTGACGGACGCGTTCTGGCCGCCCTGCAGGATGTTGGCTACGAAAAGCCGTCTCCCATCCAGGCAGCCACCATCCCGCTGCTTCTTGAAGGTCGCGACGTCGTTGGCCTCGCCCAGACCGGTACCGGCAAGACCGCAGCTTTCGCTGTACCTGCCCTGTCCCGTCTGGCCGAACTTCATGACCTCAACGGCCCGTCCCGCAAGACCCAGGCCCTGGTCCTGGCTCCGACGCGTGAACTGGCTCTGCAGGTTGCGGAGGCCTTCACTTCCTACGCCAAGCACATTGATGATTTCACCGTGCTCCCGGTCTACGGTGGCTCGGCTTACGGCCCCCAGCTCGCAGGCCTGCGCCGCGGTGCACAGGTTGTTGTCGGTACCCCCGGCCGCGTGATCGATCACATCGCGAAGGGCTCCCTGGACCTCTCCGAACTCCAGTACCTGGTACTGGACGAAGCTGACGAAATGCTGCGCATGGGCTTTGCCGATGACGTGGAGCAGATTTTCCAGCAGACTCCGGAAACCCGCCAGGTTGCGTTGTTCTCTGCCACCATGCCGGGCCAGATCCGCCGCATGTCCAAGCAGTACCTGAACAACCCGGCCGAGATCTCGGTGAAGTCCAAGACCACCACCGGTGCCAACACCAAGCAGCGCTACCTTCAGGTCATGGGCCCGCACAAGCTGGACGCCCTGACCCGCATCCTTGAGGTGGAAGAATTCGACGGCGTTATCGCCTTCGTGCGCACCAAGATGGCTACCGAGGACCTGGCAGACAAGCTCAAGGCCCGCGGTTTCCAGGCTGCCGCCATCAACGGCGACATCCCGCAGCAGCAGCGCGAACGCACTGTGGACGCGCTGAAGGAAGGCCGCATCGACATCCTGGTTGCTACCGACGTCGCGGCCCGTGGCCTTGACGTTGAGCGCATCAGCCATGTGATCAACTACGACATCCCCCACGACACTGAGTCCTACGTGCACCGCATTGGCCGTACGGGCCGTGCAGGCCGTTCCGGCGATGCCATCCTGTTCATGACGCCGCGTGAAAAGTACCTGCTGCGTTCCATCGAAAAGGCCACGCGTCAGCCGGTGGAGCAGATGCACCTGCCTACCGCCGAGACCGTCAACACTCTTCGCCTGGGCAAGTTCGCCGAGCGCATCACCGAGACCCTCGAGTCCGAGGATGTTGCAGCGTTCCGCGACCTCATCTCCTCCTACGAGGAAGAGCACAACGTTCCGGCGTCGGAAATCGCTGCAGCCCTGGCCGTCATGGCCCAGGGTGGACAGCCGCTGCTGGTCAAGGAACTGCCTGCCGCTCCTGAGTACCAGAAGCGCGAGCGCTCCAAGGACGGCTTCGGTTCCCGTGGTCCGACCCGTGCACTTACCGAGGGCAACGCCACCTACCGGATCTCCGTGGGACGCCGCCAGCGCGTCATGCCGGGCTCCATCGTTGGTGCCATTGCCAATGAAGGCGGTATCTCGTCCGCGCAAATCGGCGGCATCGACATCCGCTCGGACCACTCCCTGGTGGAGCTCCCGGCAGACCTGAGCCCCGAGCAGCTGCGCGCACTGTCCCGCACCCGCATCGGTGGCGAACTGATCAACCTCGAGCTGGATAACGGCCGCCGGCCCAGCGGCGACCGTGGCAGCTACCAGGGTGGCGGCTCTGGCGGACGTGGTGGCTATGGCGACCGCGAAAACCGTGGCGGCGGAAACTTCAAGGGTGCCGGTGGCTTCAAGAAGGACTTCCGCAAGTCCGACGGCGAGCGTACCTCCGCTGACCGTGGTGGCCGCTCCTACAGCGACCGCTCCGAGCGCACCGCAGGCAGCTTCGGCGACCGCGACCGCGGACAGGCAAGCGGTTCCCGCTTCGGCGGTCATGGTGACGGCGCACGCAAGCCCCGCAGTGGCGGCGAAGGCGGACACCGCGATTTCAACCGCAAGGGCAAGTGGTAAACACTTTCTTGGTGATCACCACTGAGTAATTCCCGTGAGGGGGTCGGCTTTCGAGCCGGCCCCCTCACGCGTTTAACCCCTTGCTCCGGGGCTACTTCCGGGACGGAGGCTGTCCCGTAGGGGATCCGCTAGCGGCGCAGTTTCAGCCGATCGGCCAGGCACTACACTTAATCCTCCGGGACCAAAGGAGAACCCGGAGCTTAGTCACCGCATCCTTTGACCCCTTAGAACCTTTGAAGAGACATATCCCAGAATCGGAAAGGGCGGGCGGCCAGAGTTTCGCCGCCCACCCCCTCTTGCCTTGTGAATCCGGCAGAGCCGTCAGATTCTAGGTTGGTATTTCACCGATCCATTCCAAGCCAGGAAACTCGGCATTAAGGCCCTTTAACCGTTCCGTATCCACTGTTCTTCCGTGGGCCGTTGGTTCGATGAGCTCACTAACTACAATGCTTCGGACTACTTCGCGAGGAAGCCCATGGAACTCGTTGAGGTCGGCCACGCGGTAAGCTCTCGCGCTGAGGTGCTTCTCCCAGTCTTCGTAAACTAGAACAAGCACATCGGGGGCAAGTGGTCTTACAGCCCGGTAGCGTATGGTACCGAGGGACCGAGAAGAAGTATCGGAGAACCCGTCTGTAAATGCTTTCATCCACACGTCGAGTTTCATCCCGTCGTCCACTGGTTCCTCCTCCGGGTTGATCGGGTCTATTTGGTAGCCGACAAGTCGGCTTGCTTGATCTTCTTCTGCTGCTTATCGAGATCGGACCGGTCGACCGTTGAACCTACTGCAAGCGGCTCAAAGCTGATGTAAAGGGAGCCGGGGCTTGTTGGCTGGACCTTCTTATCAGCAGACTCGGTACCGGCTGTGCTGCGACTAAGAGTTCCGTCCATGGCTCCAGTGACCCACCAGGGACAGACGATGTATCCCTCGCAGTAAATGGTCTTAAGGCCGAGCTGTCCATATACGGGTTGACCATAGTAGGTAGTGACGGACTGCGTTCCGGTCACCGTCTTGACAGGTTGCGAGGCGTCAACTTGGCAACCAAACGAATCGCATGTGATCTTGTTGGCGTAAACGCGCGTGAGGAAGTCAGTTCCTTCCCACCAGCGTTCTGTTCCACCCATGGCCCATGAGATCGCGCCGACGCTATAGATGCCGTGCTTCCACCATGCTTTGTCAAAGCCGAAACCTTGGTCGGCATCGGAATCGTAGAAGCCTCGTCGGATTGGGTAATTTGCGGCGCTTCCCTGGCCATAGCCCATAACTTCGTTGGATGGGTAGCCTGGCGGCGGTGGCGCCGCTTGGGCGGGCGCAGAGACTGTTGCGGCCACTATCGTAAAAGTAGCGAAGGCAAGCAGAAGTGTCTTCCGAATGTTTTTCATACCATGTAGTGGCGGTCACAGTTGAATCGTGACGCAGAACACAAGTGTTCGGCAATCTGGCGGACCGAGTTTCCTTGGTTACACCTCCAGTCAGCGCACCACCCTAAGCCGCGTTTATCGGAATCTCCACCGCTCGGGCAGTCCCGGATTCCCATATGCCCCGCTCCGAAACTGCCCGCTGAAGGTGCGCTAAACGCTACACAACCCTCCGCGAGATGGGTCCTCCCAGAGACCACTTTAGTGGGGTTCACGAACGACCCCTTGCGACGTTGTGGAACCCACACGGGTATTTCGAGCAGAACCGGGGTGACGTCGGCCACTGCGCCGCCGTACTATCACCTCATGGGATTGCTGGACAACGTGAAGAAGAACCTGGGCTTCGGCGGCAAGGACGCTGGTGAAAGAAGTGAGGCAGCTCCGGTAGACCAGAGTGCTGCGAGCCAGGCAGCGGAGGATGGTGCCGCCGTCGAGGTTTCCACTGCGGACAAGGCCGCTTCGGAGGCTGCTGCCGCGCAGGCAGCCCGGCAGCAGGCGGCTGCGGACGCTGCCGCAGCTCAGGAGGCCGAGCAGGAGGGCTTGGAACCCGAGGCCCCGGAAGTCCAGCCGCAGGCGCAGGAGGCCGCCTCTGAGGCCGCGGCAGGGACCGGTCGGCCGGGAGCGGTGGCGCCGCGGGTCACGGAGGTTGTGGTGGAGCAGGGGGACACCATGAGTGGAATCGCCGCGCAGTACGGCGTGGACCTTGGTGCCCTCATCGCCACCAACGCAGATACGGTGCCTAACCCGGATCAGATCTACCCTGGGCAGGTGCTCCGGCTGCCCTGATTCGGTCCACCTAAAGAGCCCACGGTGATTGCCGGCGGTGCACAATACGGATCAGGAAACATGCGTCTTCGCAAATTGTGTCGGCGCCGTTTTTCCGCGTTTTTTCGCCGATTTGTAGCTTCTGAAAACGTCCGGTAGAGTATTTACTCGTTGCCCCCCTAGCTCAGTGGTAGAGCGCGTTCTTGGTAAGAACGAGGTCACCGGATCGATTCCGGTGGGGGGCTCTGGATGAGGGCCTGTGTCAAGGCGGTTTTGACCGGCTTGACACAGGTTTTTCTCATTCGTGGCGGTGTAGCTCAGTTGGTTAGAGCGCACGACTCATAATCGTGAGGTCGGGAGATCGAGCCTCCCCACCGCTACAGAGCAAGACCCCGCAGCATTCGCCTGCGGGGTCTTTTTTTGTTCCGTGGGACAGAATGGTTTCATGAGCCGAATCGCAATCATTGGCGGCCACGGGAAAGTGGCCCTGCATCTGTCCCGCATTCTTAGTGGCGAAGGTCACGACGTCACGTCCATCATCCGAAATCCCGATCATGTGGCAGATGTCACGGAGACCGGAGCGACTGCTGAGGTGCTGGACGTGGAAAATTCGACGACGGCGGATCTCGCCCAGGCGTTCAAGGGCCACGACGCCGTGGTCTGGTCGGCCGGGGCCGGCGGAGGCAATCCTGCCAGGACCTACGCCGTGGACCGTGACGCAGCCATCCGCTCGATGGACGCGGCGGGGGAGGCCGGCGTCAAGCGGTATGTGATGGTGTCCTACATCGGCGCCGCCAAAGATCACGGCGTCCCGGAAGACCACCCGTTCTTCGCCTATGCCGAGGCCAAAGCGGCGGCAGACGACTACCTGCGCAGCACCGACCTCGACTGGACCGTCCTGGGCCCGGGAACTTTGACGAACGAGCCTGCGACGGGTCTGATCGAAACGGATCCAGCCAACCCCGGCAATGGCACGGAGACCTCCAGGGCCAACGTTGCCTTGGTGACAGCGGCAGTCCTGGAATTGCCGGGGACCATCCACCGGACCATCACGTTCAAGGATGGTACCGACGATGTTGTGGACGCCTTGACGGAGGACTGACGCAGCGCTGCCTATTCGCCGGGATGGGCCTGTGCACCGGGATATGTTTGTAGGGAACTTTTTCGGCTTCGCCTGGGGAAGTGCCGTGCAACTTCAGGGGAAGCAGGAGAATGGATCAGTTGGCGCTCATTGTCGGGTTGCTGCTTGCAACGGTGCTGGCAGTGGGCTTGGGGGACAGGCTCCGGCTTCCCTACCCCGTCCTGATGCTGCTTCTGGCCGTTGCCCTCACCTTCATACCGGGCTTCCCCGAGTTTGAGATTTCGCCTGAACTGATCCTGCCCATCTTCCTTCCGCCTTTGCTGTTCGCAACGGCGCAGAAGAGTTCCTGGGCTGTCTTCCGGGTGCGTTGGCGGACACTTCTGCTGATGGCTGTGGCCCTCGTGGTCGTGTCCACAGCAGTGGTGGCTGGCGCTGCGTGGCTCATGATTCCGGGCATCGGCATCCCGGCTGCCATCGCCTTGGGTGCCATGGTGGCCCCGCCGGACCCCGTTGCCGTGGAGTCCGTGGCGGGCCGAGTGCACATGCCGCGCCGGCTCATCACGGTCCTTCAGAGCGAAGGACTCTTCAATGACGCCGCGGCAATCGTGATCTTCCAGGCAGCGGTGGCAGCAACAATGTCGGGCAAGGAAGTGGGCCCGGAAGTAATTCCGCAGTTCGTCATTGGCGCTGCGCTGGCTGTTCTGCTTGGCATCGCGATGGGCTGGTTGACCAAGTTCATCACCAAGCTGGTCACCTCCATGGTTGCCCGAAGCGCTGTGACCTTGGTGGTTCCTTTTGCCGCGTATATTCTCGCGGAAGAGCTGCACGCCTCAGGTGTGGTGGCCGTCGTCGTCACCGCCTTGGAACTGCAGCGTCATACGCGGCCGCAGGACGCTGCCGAGCGGATTACCCGCACCGCCTTTTGGGATGTCGTGGAGCTGCTGGCCACCGGGCTGGCCTTTGGGCTGGTGGGGCTGGAGATCCGTCACGTCATCCGCGATGAAGGTACTGCCATTTTCGGGATGATCGGCATGGCCGTGGTGATCTGCGTCCTGGTGTTCGTAGTGCGCTTCCTCTGGCTGGGCCTCCTCGCCCTCACTGCACGTAAGCGCAGAAACCTGTTGCAACCGACGTCGCCCAAGGAAGTGTTGATCCTGACGTGGTGCGGCATGCGTGGCCTGGCCACCTTGGCGCTGGCTTTGGCCCTCCCCATGACCTTGCCGGATGGCAGCGACTTCCCGGCCCGTCACGAGATCCTGGTGATTGCCTGTGCGGTGCTCCTGGCCACTCTGGTCCTCCCTGGCCTGACTCTGCCGTGGCTCATGCGCGTCCTGGACGCGACGGAGGACGGATCACATGAGCAGGACGCGGCCAAGGTCCTTGCCAAGCGTGCCCAGTCGGCGGCCGTGGCAGCTTTGAAAGACCATGACCTCATGAAGGAACTCCCCGCCGAGAAGGTGACCTTGGTCAAGGAAAAGATGCGCCGCCTCCATGCCGAGCTCTTGGATGGCACGTTGCAGAACGAATCCGTTGCTGAGAAGCGCAAGCGTGGACGGGAGCTGGCCATCGCCGTGCAGACCATCGCCCTCGATGCCGCCAGGCAGGAAGTGGTGGCAGCCCGCAACGAGCCAGGCACCGATCCGGAGGTGGCTGACAGGGTCCTCCGACAACTGGACCTGCGGACCATGTCAATGCCGGACTAGGGCCGATGTTGGACCAGGTCAGCCCGCAGCAACTTGCGTTGACAGTGAGGCCGGGTAGAGGTCCAGTGCATTCTCTTCCACGTAGTCCAACGCGTGGCGGATGGCACCAAGGGACACAATGCCATCTCCCAAGGTTGATGTTGCCAAGCGTGGGGGAGTGAAGGTGAAGTCCGGCACCTGTTCTTCCATGGCTGGGATCAAGGTCTGGGAAGAAGCCGCGACGGCTCCGGCAATCACCACCAGCTCAGGATTGACCAACGTACTGATTGAGCCAATCACCCGGGCCATGCGGTGCGCCATAAGGTCGAGGACTTTACGCGCTGCGTGGTCGCCTTCCTTTGCTGCCCTGAAAACCATCTCTGCCGTCAGGGCTTCAGGATCACCGCCGCACAGTGCCCGCAGTTCAGTTTCCGCGCCGGATTCGAGGGCTTCCCTGCCCCATAGCGTTGCGTAGTGGGCAATGCCGTAGGTGTCGCCCACCCCGTCCACGTTGTCCAGGTATCCCAGTTCGCCAAAACCACCAACCTGCCCGTGGAGCAATCGGCCGGATTCGAGGATGCCGGCCCCCAATCGGTCACCGGCCAGCATGACTACCAGGTTGTCGACTCCTTGTGCGCTTCCCTGCCACCGTTCTGCGAGGGCTGCAAGGTTGGCGTCGTTTTCCAAGAGCACGTGCCAACCGTGGCGCTCGGACACGATCTTGCGGACATCGAACGATTTCCAGAATTCCTGTGCCCTGAGGACCTCGCCCGCCCGGCTGACCGGGGCAGCCACGCCAACGGACACGGCTAAAACAGAGTCGGCGGATACGCCCGCCTTCTCCAAGGCCTCTGCCGCGATTCTGTCCAGCACGTCTGCGCGTTCATTGGCCGGGACGTTGTAGGCGCGGAAAGGCATGGTGACCTGGGACAAGGGCGTACCGGCCATGTCGGCCACGATCGCTGTGATCTTGTTGGCACCTATATCGATGCCGATCACGCTGGCCGCACTGTCGTCAAAAGCGAAGCGCCGGGCAGGCCTGCCTTTGACGTAATCACCGGCTCCTCGCTGGTTCTCCAATTCCTGGAGCCAGCCGAGCCGAACGAGTTCGTCGCAGATCGAAATGACGGTGGCTCGTGAAAGCCCGGTGGCAGCCATCAGCTCGGTGCCGGTGACGATGCCGGCGCCGCGCATGGCTTTGAGCATGGCGCTGGCATTGACCCTGCGTACCAGTTGCGTTGACGGTGCGGTCCCGGTCTGCATTAGGAGCTCCCACTTTTCAGCCGTCCGATCGGAGTGATAGAGCGGTCTCTCTAAATTTAGTACATAAATTTAGATGACAATGCATTTCGACAAACCCTTGACCCTGTGGCGGGAATCACTCACCATGGATAGCGATAGGTCATAAATTTACCTCCTATCTAAACTTCGGGTGGCGATGCGCATCGTCCGCCGCACGATGGAAATGCGGCCACTGAGGTCCGCAAGACGAAAGGGCTACAGTGTCTGTGAAACCGACACGCAGGAAACGCTTTGCAGCAATAGGCCTGGGCTTGGCACTGCTCGCCGGCCTACTCTCCGGCTGCGCCGGAGACGCAGGGAATTCGGAGAAAGAGACGATCCGCTTCACGTTCAGCAAACGGGAAGCCATCGGGTTCATGACCAAACTTGTTGCCGACTACAACGCGTCCCAGGACGAAACCGAGGTGGTACTGGACACTTCCGGCGTCGACGTCGTGTCCGCGAGTTTCGTTCGCGGCAACCCGCCGGACATCGCCCTTGCCAACTACAACATGGAGACGTCCCGGTTCGTCCAGCGCGGAGCGTTGAGCGACTTGTCAGGGACGGAGGCAGCATCCCGCATTCGCGAGGACCTCCAGCCACTCATGGAGCAGTACGGTTCGTACCCGGGCCGGACCAGCGCCCTGCCGTATTCGGTCATGGCGTCGTCCGTGATCTACAACAAGGAAATCTTCGCTGCCAACAACATTGCCGTGCCCACCACCTGGAGCGAATTGATCGCAGCCTGTGAAGCTCTGAAAGCCGCTGGAGTAACGCCGTTCTATGCCACGTGGAAGGATGACTGGACCATCGCCCAAGGGTGGTTTGACTACTCTGTAGGCGGCCAAGTGGACACCCTTGACTTCTTCAAGAAGCTTGAAGCTGAAGGGGTGGACGTTGGGCCGGAGTCTTCGGTGTCATTCCAGAAGGACTTTGACCAACCCGTCCAGAAAATGTTGACACTGGCTAAAAGCTACGTGAACAAGGATGCTGCTAGCCGGGCATACGGCGACGGCAACCTCGCGTTTTCACAGGGCAAAGCTGCGATGTATCTCCAAGGTCCCTGGGCTTTCAGCGAGATCGCCAAGACCGCCCCCGACCTGAAGCTCGGAACCTTTCCGCTGCCGATGACTGAGGACCCTGAGGATTTGCGCGTCCGCGTCAATGTTGACCTCGCGGCCTGGATTCCGGAGGCCTCCAAGCATAAGGATGCTGCACGGGGCTTCCTCGAGTATTTGTACCGGCCTGAGGTGATTGATGCTTACAACAAATCGCAGCTGGGCTTCACGCCCACCAAGGAGACTGCCAACGTCCCGGACCCCCGGATTGAGGGAATGGTGGAGTACTACGACAACGGCAAGGTTTATCAGGGCCCGTCGGTGCTCGTTCCCCGCACCATCCCGATCATGAACTACACGCAGGCAATCGTGTTCGGCGCACCCCCTGCATCCACCCTCCGCACCCTCGACGCAGATTGGGCGCGCCTGGCGTTCCGCCAGTAGTGCAGACCGTTCCGCCAGTAGTGCAGACCATAGGGAGTCAGCTACATGTCCACCATCACCACCCCCACCACGTCCAAGCAGGGCCTTCAAAAGCAGGGCCGTCAAAAGCGGCCCCAAACCCAACGCAGCAGGCGGCGCGTTGAACCGATCTTCTACCTTTTCCTGGTTCCCAGCCTCATTCTGTTCACGCTGGCCATCACGGTTCCGGGCATCATGGGCATCTTCTTCAGTTTCACGAACTCCATTGGAATCGGTGACTGGGATTTCATTGGCCTAACCAACTACATCGCGATCTTCAGCGACCCGGCGATCCTGCAGAGCTACCTGTTCACTTTCGGATTCTCCATCGTCACAGTGATCGCGGTAAACGTGATCGCCTTCCTGCTTGCCGTCGGGCTCACCGCGCGTATCCGGATGAAAACAGCGCTTCGGACCATCTTCGTCATCCCCATGGTGGTTTCCGGCATCATCATCGCCTACGTCTTCAACTTCCTGTTTTCGAACTCCTTGCCGTCCCTCGGGGCTGCGGCAGGAATTCCATGGCTGGAAAGTAGCTTGCTGGCCAATCCCGACCTCGCGTGGATTGCGATCGTGCTGGTCACGGCCTGGCAGGCAGTCCCTGGGGCTCTGCTCATTTACATTGCGGGCCTGGTTGCGGTGCCCGGAGATGTGTATGAGGCTGCGGAAATCGACGGAGCGAGCAAATTCCAGCAGCTTCTGAAGATCACCCTTCCCCTGGTGGCCGGTTACGTGGTCATCAACATCATTCTCGGGTTCAAGGGCTTCCTCAACGCTTATGACATCATCGTCGGGCTGACCAACGGAGGCCCGGGAACCTCTACCCGGAGCATCGCGATGACTGTTATTTCCGGCTTCAACGGCGGCGACTACGCCTATCAGATGGCCAACGCGACGATCTTCTTCGTGGTCGCCATCCTCATCTCTCTTGTACAGCTTTCGCTGACTCGCGGACGGAACGCACTGTAATGACCAACGAATCGATGACAAGAAAATCCAGCTCCAAAGTGGAACGCGTCAACTGGCCGGCAACCACCGTCCTCGTTCTTTGTGCAGTGACTGTGCTTCTTCCCCTGTACGTCACGGTCTCCATGGCGTTCAAGACCCAGGGGCAGGCGGTGGATGGCAATGCCTTCTCGTTCCCCGCTCCATTTAGCCTGGAGGGCTTCGTTCAAGCGTGGACCCTCACGAACTTCCCGGTGGGGGCCGCGATGTCGTTGCTGGTGACGGCGGGTACCGTCCTTGCCACCATCATCCTGGCCGCCTTCGCCTCCTACGCGATCGTTCGGAACTGGGAACGGCGGCTGTTCAGGTACTCGTTCTTCTACCTTTTGGGGGCCATGTTCATCCCCTTCCCTGTGGTTGCGCTGCCGCAGATCCAGCTCACCGGCCGCCTCGGCCTGGACAACCCGTTCGGCGTGATCCTGCTGGCCACCATGTTCCAGCTGAGCTTCAGCGTGCTGCTCTTCACCGCGTTCCTGCGTTCGATCCCGATGGAATTGGAAGAGAGCGCCAGGATAGATGGCGCAACAACCTGGCAGACCTTCTGGAAGCTGATTTTTCCGCTGCTGGCGCCGATGAGTGCAACCGTTGGGATCTTCGCTTTCCTCTACGCATGGAATGACTTCATGATGCCGTCGCTGATTATTTCCGATCCGGCATTGCAGACGCTTCCTGTGCGGCAGAACCTTTTCCAAACGCAGTTCAGTAACAACTACCACGTGTCCTTCGCGTCCTACTTGATGGCCATGGCACCGGCGATCATCGCCTACCTGTTTACGCAGCGTTGGGTTATGGCCGGGGTGACACAGGGCGCCGTTAAGGGCTAGCAGTTGTTGACCTTCCCGGACCAGAGTTTCATACTGGTCCAGAAGATAAATTTAGATTCTAAATCAAAGGAGTTTCGTGAGTACTTCCGCCACTCAGGCACACCGCACTGAAGCCGACCGCATGTCCGATCCGAACTGGTGGCGCCAAGCCGCCGTTTACCAGATCTACCCGCGCAGCTTCTACGACGCGAACGGTGACGGACTGGGAGACATCAAGGGCATCACGGCCAAAGTCCCCTACCTGAAGGACTTGGGGATCGACGCCGTCTGGCTGAGTCCGTTCTACCCGTCGGCGCTCGCGGACGGCGGCTACGACGTGGACGACTACCGCAACGTGGACCCTAAGCTGGGGACCCTTGAGGACTTTGACGAGATGGCCGCCGCCATGCACGCCGCAGGCATCAAGATAGTGGTGGACATCGTTCCCAACCACTCCTCCGACCGCCACGAGTGGTTCAAGGAAGCGCTGGCCTCACCCAAGGGCTCCGCGGCACGCGACCGCTACATCTTCCGCGACGGGCGGGGCGAAAACGGCGAGTTGCCGCCGTCGGACTGGGACTCCGTCTTCGGTGGACCCATCTGGGACCGGATTACCGAGCCTGATGGCACGCCCGGACAGTGGTACCTGCACATCTTTGCCAAGGAGCAGCCGGACTTCAACTGGGAGAACCCGGAGATCCGGGAGGACTTCCTCAAGACACTGCGCTTCTGGTCGGATCGCGGCGTGGACGGTTTCCGCATCGACGTCGCCCACGGCATGGCCAAGGATCTTTCCGAGCCGCTGCCCATGAAGGCTGACTTGGAAGCCAAAGCCCATGGCACGGACGGCTTCACCGACGGTTCCCACCCGTTCTGGGACCGCGACGAAGTTCACGAGGTCTACGCCGAGTGGCGCAAACTCTTCAATGAGTACAAACCGCCGCGGACCGCCGTCGCCGAGGCTTGGGTGCACGAGTCCCGCCGCTCCCGCTACGCCAGCCCCGAAGGTCTGGGCCAGGCCTTCAACTTCGACCTCCTGCAGTCCGACTACGACGCGGAATCCTTCCGGAAGATCATCACGGACAACCTGGTAGCGGCCAAAGAATCCGGAGCCTCCTCCACGTGGGTCTTCTCCAACCACGACGTCGTCCGCCACGCCACCCGGTACGGCCTGCCCAAGGGCGGCTCCGTAGCGCAGGGAACCAATGCGGCGCAGGACATCACCGGCGGCGAGCCCAAAGGCCAGGACGGCAAGGGCTGGCTGCTGGCCGGCGCGCCGGCTGAAGAGCTCGACGTCGAACTTGGCTTGCGTCGTGCGCGCGCCGCGACGCTTTTGCTGCTTGCGCTTCCTGGTTCTGCCTACCTCTACCAGGGTGAAGAGCTCGGGCTGCGTGAAGTCTCGGAAATCCCTGATTCCGAACGCCAGGACCCGTCCTTCTTCCGGAACCCCGGCGTCGAGATTGGCCGCGATGGTTGCCGTGTACCGCTGCCATGGACCGCGGAAGGCCCTTCCTTCGGCTTCGGTGCCGGCAAAGCACACCTTCCGCAGCCGGAGTGGTTCAAGGATTATGCGGTGTCGAAGCAGGAGGGTGTGGAAGGTTCCACCCTGGAGCTCTACCGGAAGGCACTGAGCCTGCGGAGCGAACTCCAGACCGATGAGGAGCTTGAATGGGTGGAGACCGGCAACCAGGACGTGCTTCATTTCGTCCGCCCCGGCGGCTGGCATGCGGTGACCAACTTCGGCAGCAAGCCGGTGGAGCTTCCGGAAGGAAAGGCAGTGGTTTCCAGCGCACCGCTGGAGGATGGCAAGCTGCCCGCCGACACCACCGCGTGGATTGTCAGCAACGCGTAAGCGCTGAGGACACTACTGGCGCTGCGGCAGAATACTGAAGTTATGACGAATGCGAACGGGCGGGGACGCCTGATTTATGGCTGCATGGGACTCGGCGGCCCTTGGGACGGCACGTCCTATGGGGCTTTGGAGATCGATCAGGCAGCTGCGGTGATTGAAGCTGCGCAAGGTATTGGCATTGAGCTTTTCGATCATGCGGATATCTATCGCAGCGGAAAGTCCGAGGCCGTCTTTGGTGAGGTCCTTGCCCGTTCGCAGGGTCTGCGCGACAAGATCCAGCTGCAGACCAAGTGCGGGATCAGGCTGGGGGAGCGCGGACTGGAGACGCATTACGACCTCAGCCGTGACGCCATCTTTGAACGGGTCAACGAAAGCCTGAAGCGGCTCCAAACGGACTACGTGGATGTGCTCCTCCTGCACCGGCCCGATCCGTTGATGGACCCGCGCGAGGTGGCGGACGCCGTCGGACAGCTCATGGCGGAAGGCAAGGTGCGGCAGTTGGGCGTGTCCAACATGTCCGGCGCTCAGATCGCTTTCCTGCAGGACGAGTTGGAGACGCCCATCGTGGCGAACCAGCTGGAAATGAGCCTGCTCCGCCGGGGCTGGCTGGAGAGTACCGTGCTGGTCAACCATGCGGAAAGTCTGGAATACAGCTTTCCGCATGGGACTCTTGAGCACTGCATGGCCAAGGGAATTGAACTGCAGGCCTACGGGTCGTTGGCCCAGGGACGCTATACAGGTGCGCCGTCCGCGGAGCTTTCGCCGGCCGATTCGGCTACAGCGGAGATGCTTGAGAAATTGGCAGGGGAGAAGAACACCACGCCGGAGTCGGTACTGCTGGGCTGGCTCATGAAGCACCCGGCCAGGATCTCGCCGGTAGTCGGAACCACCAACCCTGCCCGAATTGCTGCCTGCGCCGGTGCTGCCTCCGTGGCTGCCGACATGACCCGTGCCGAGTGGTACGGACTGTGGGTGGCAGCGCGGGGAAACAACATCCCCTAACGCCGGTTTTAACCCAACTGAGTCGCAGTTGAGGCCGTTTCCAACGCTCAGAACGGCCTGAACTGCGACTCAGTTGGGTGCGAACAGCCACACATACTACGAGGCGTCGCTGATCGGAGCCACCACGGAGTACGTGCTCGAGTCACCCTGCAAGGCCTGGCTGGGCTTGCCATCGATGCTCACCGGAATGTCTCCCGCAATAGTCACACGGTTGAGCTTGCGGGGCTGGCCGTCGTAGTTGTCCGGTGCGTAGTGCTGGGTGATGCGGTTATCGAACAGGACCACTTGGTTGGGCTCCCAGTTCACCCTGACCACGTTCTCAGGACGCGTCACGTACGCCTGCAGCAGGCGGATGATGTCCCTGGATTCAGTGTTGGACAGGCCCACAATCCGAAGCCGCTGCGCGAAGCCCCCAATGAACAATCCGCGCTCGCCGGTCAACGGGTGGACCCTCACCACAGGGTGGGCGGTTTCGAACTTCAGCCGGGTGAATTCCTTGCGTCGTTCTTCCGCGTTGGAGTGCTCAAGGTTCTTGGGCACCGAGTAGTCGTAGTCGTTGGTGTGGATGGCCCACAGAGTGTTCGCGAAGTTCCGCAACTCTTCCGGGAGGTCCTGGTAAGCCCCGGCCGAGGACGCGATCAGGGTCTCGCCACCGTAGGCGGGGAGATCGATGCTGCGCAGCGTGGAGGCCTGCGGCGGGTTGATCACGAAGGTGACGTCCGTGTGCCAATTATTGGCCGAACCGTTCTCGCTGTCCACGGGCAGGACATTCTCTTCGCCGTCCACGGAAGCGACCGTCGGGTGCGCCTTGGTCAGCGGTCCAAAATGCGAAGCGAACTTCACCTGGGCTTCGTCCGTGAGGATGTTGGCCTCGCGGAAAACAAGTGCCTTGTGCTCGTTCAGCGCAGCCCGGATCTGGGCAACAGTTTCTTCGCTCAGGTCTCCGCTGATGTCCAGGCCACGGATTTCGGCGCCGATGCGGGAGCCGAGTTTGGCGAACTCGAGCTTGGTTTCGGTTATGACGGTCATGACGTGTTCCTTACTTGTTGTGATGGATCTTGTTGTGATGGTCGCAGCGGGTGCCACGGGGTGGGTCAGGAAGCTGCGGCGCCAACAGCGGTCCGCCAGCGGGAGAAGTGCTTTTCAAGGGCTACCAGCAGGAAGTTCACGCCGAGCCCCAGCAAGGACACCGTGAGGATGCCCGCATACATTTCCGGGATGAGGAAGCTGCTCTGCGCATTCACGATCAGGTACCCCAGCCCAGCCTTGGCTCCCACCATTTCGGCGGCGATCAGCACCAGGATGGAGGCGGTGCCGGCCATGCGGATGCCCGTGAAGATCGTGGGTACGGCTGATGGGAGAATGACCTTCTGGAAGAGCCTGAAGCTGTTGAGCCCCAAGGAGCGGGCGGCCCTGATCAGCAGGGGGTCCACCGTCTTCACCCCGGCAATGGTGTTGAGGAGCACCGGGAAGAAGGCCGCGTACGCCACGATACTGATCTTGGACTCCTCGCCGATGCCCAGCAGCAGCGTGAAAACAGGCAGAAGGGCCAGCGCCGCTGTGTTGCGGAAAAGCTCCAGCAACGGATTCAGGACCGAGTTCAGGCGTCCGTACCAAGCGATGAGCAAGCCCAGGGAGACACCCGCCACCAGCGCTGCGCCGAAGCCGGTCACGGACCGGGTGAGGCTGGCCGCGATATGGCCTTGGATGCTGCCGGCTTCGAAGAGCTTGCCCCACGCTAACAGCACTTCATGCAGCGGTGGAAGGAACACCCTGGTGGACGGGCTCGCCAAATACGTTGGTCCAAGCTCCCACAGCGCCAGGAAAGCCAGGACAGCTGCGGACTTCCACAGACCCGACCCCACGGCACCGGCGACGCGTCGCACTATGCCGGGGGCCGGCGTCGTCCGCTCTCCAGTTGCTGCCCGAGTGTCGGAAGCCGCCTGAGTATCGGAAGGCCCGACGGCGGCACTTGCGTCAGTCGCCGTACCCGACTTGGACCCTGCAGCGGCAGATTCGGCTTGAGCGAGTGTGGTGCTCATCAGGCGGCGCTCCTTTCAGTGATGGTTGCCGGTTCGTCCGGCGCGCTGCCGTCAGGCAGGATCTTGCGGTGGCCGGCGTCCTGCGCCCGGCGGACTTCATCGTGCAGGAGCGTCCACACCTGGTGGCGGTGCTCCACAAAGGCTTGGTTGGAACGGATGTCCTCGTCGCCGTCACGGTCCGGGATGTTGATGTCCACGATTTCCTTGAGCCGGCCCGGGCGGGCGCTCAGCACCGCGACGCGCTCGCCGAGGTACACAGCTTCATCGATGCCGTGCGTGATGAAGACAATGGTCTTGCCGGTGGCCTTCCAGATCCTGAGGAGCTCATCCTGAAGCTGCTCGCGGGTCTGGGCGTCCAAGGCCGCGAACGGCTCGTCCATCAGCAGCACATCCGGCTCATAGGCCAGGCTTCGGGCGATGGCAACACGCTGCTTCATGCCGCCGGAGAGTTCGTGAGGGTAGCGGTCCTCGAAGCCCGCCAGGCCTACGAGGGCCAGGTATTCGCTGGCTTTCGCGGCGCGTTCGCGGCGGTTCAGCTTCTTGCCGTCCGGTCCCACACCTTCGAGCCCAATGGAGACGTTGGCCGAGGCCGTACGCCAGGGGAACAACGCATACTGCTGGAACACCACGGCGCGGTCCTTGCCCGGCCCGGTGACGGTTTTGCCATCCACCAGGACTTCACCGGAAGTCGGGGTGGAGAGCCCGGCCAGGAGGTCCAGGAGCGTGGTCTTGCCCGAGCCGCTGGGCCCCACCAAGGTGAGGAATTCGCCGTCGCGGACGTCCAAGCTCAAGGAATCTATAGCGGTGAGGCGGGTGGCGCTTGTGGTTTTGGTGGCCCGTACCGTGAATTCCTTGGTGACGTTCCGGAGGCTGATTTTGGCGGTCATGGCTATCCCTTCTCTGCAGCGAGCTCGTTGAACTCGTTCGTGTAGTACTTGGAAGGCGTGAGCTTGTCCTTGACGATCCCAGAGGAGTTCAGCCAAGCCTCCCAGCGGGTGAAGTCCTCATCCTTGATGACACCGTTTTCCGGAACGCCGGGGCTCTTCCAGAACTTCAGGTTTGCTGTGCTCTCATTGCGGCCACGGCCCTCGATGATCTTGGTGTAGCGCGCAATGACCTCCTCGCGGGGTGTTTCAGTGGCCCATTTGATTGCTTTTGCAATGGCGGTGGTGAAGGTCCGGGTGGTGCTGGGGTTCTTCTCGATGAAGTCGTTGCGGAGCACAATCTGGCCGCCGGCGAACGTGCCGAACAGTTCGTAGTCGTTGAACAGCGACCTCAACCCGCCGGCCTCGATGGCCCGGTCCTGCAGGACGCCGCCCAATGTTCCGGCGTCCACTTGGCCGCGGCGGATGGCTTCTTCGGTGTCATTCGGCGCGAGTGGCACCAGTTGGACTTGCTTGACCTCGTCCTGGCTGAGCCCGTTCTTTGTCAGGTAGGTGTTGATGACGGCTTCATGGTGGGCGCCGAGGGTGTTGACGGCGATCTTCTTGCCGATCAGGTCCCGCGGTTCCTTGATGGCGCTGTCCGCTTTCAGGTAGTAGCCGCTGAAGTTCTTCTCGTCGGCGCCGTAGTAGTTGATGACGCCTTTCACGGGCGCCCCGGCTTCGATGAGTTTGGTGACGGCGCCGGTGAACGCGCCACCAAAATCGGTCTGGTTTGTGGCCGCTGACTGGATGTCCTGGGGGCCGCTGGTGGTGTTTCCCACCCACTTCAGCTTGACGTCACCCAGGTATCCAAGGTCTTCCGCCAATTCCGGGAAGGTGACCTGGTTGGCCCAGCCCTGGTACCGGAGTTCCGTGATTTCGTTGCCGGCTTGAGCGCCTTGCCCGGCTTCGGCTGCACCGCCGCAACCGGACACCGTCAGCGCTAGTACGACGGCGGCCGCGACGCTTAGCAGGGGCAGGTGCAGTTTCATGGGAGCTACTTTCGATGGGTTGTGATGTGTTGGGTGGCCTGCTTACGCAAGGGCTTGGGAGCCTTGAACGGCTTGGGAACGATGTAAACCCATCCCGACGCCGGCTGGGAAGTGCGGTGGTAACGCCCGGAAACGCTGCGAAACAGCCCGAAACGGAACGAAATCCGGGGCCATTCCCGGCAACCCTGGGACACAAAGACGCTGCGTTGAGTCCTGTGAACAACAACGACAGGTGGGTCGGCTATGACTGGCGCCTACCGCCGTCGGGCGTTCATACTGCGGGACCCCACAGTCATATGGGATTTAGTTCGTATTGATCCTCACAACGGGGCGGAATTCTTCGCTGTGCGGGGTGCCGGACGGATACGGTAGATACATGACGTCTAGCATCGCCGCCGAATCAGTTCGGCCTACCCGCAATATTCCCGCCGACATCGCCCGTTCCTGGCTCCTTGTGAATGCCATGAAGACGGAGCTTTTTGACGAATCCGCGGGTTCACGTGCAGACGCGATCATCCTTGACATCGAGGACGCCGTTGACCCTTCCCAGAAGGACATCGCCCGCGAGAACGTCATCAACTGGTTGACCGCCGGTGGCAAGGCGTGGGTCCGCATCAACGACGCCACCAGCGCGTTCTGGGCCGATGACCTCGCTGGATTGCGCGGCACCCCGGGCCTGCTCGGCGTCATGCTCGCAAAGACCGAGTCGGCTGACCAGGTCACAGAGTCCTACCACCGCATGGACGGCAAGACTCCCGTGATCGCCTTGGTCGAGTCTGCCCTCGGCATTGAGGAAGCCAATCACATTGCGCGTGCGCAGGGTGCATTCCGTCTTGCTTTCGGGTCCGGCGATTTCCGCCGCGACACGGGTATGGCAGCCACCCCGGAGGCCATGGCTTATCCGCGCGCCAAGCTTGTTGTCGCCAGCCGCGTAGGTAACCTGCCGGGCCCCATCGACGGCCCCACGGTGGGAACCAACCACCCCATCCTGCGTGAGCAGACGGGCATCACCGTGACCATGGGCATGACCGGCAAGCTCTGCCTGGCCATCGACCAGACCACCGTGATCAATGAGGTCATCAGCCCCACGCCTTCGGACGTCGCCTGGGCCACGGACTTCATGAACGACTTCGAGGCCAACGGCCGTGTCATTCGGGATGGTTCCGACCTTCCGCGCCTGGGCCGTGCTGAGAAGATCATGAAGCTCGCAGTGGCCTTCGGAGTCCAGCCTTCCCTGTAAGCATGCTTATCCACGGAGTCGCTTGGGACACTTTGTCCCCTTCGTTGCGGATGTTCACGCTGGACGCGCAGTTCAGTGACGTCTCGTTGGCCCAGGGTTCGACCCTGGGCCTGCGCGTTATCCCCGGTTTGTGGTGCCTTGGCCACACGAAGGTCCACGGCCCGGGGGACCGGACGCATGTCCCGTGCCGCAGCGGTTCTCCAGCCGAGCGTGGGAAGCAATGCGGAGCCTGCTTTGCGCGGGACGACTCCCGGCTGATGCACGATTTCCACCGTGGCACGTCCGTTCCCACCGGTCTCCGCGCCTACCTGATGCAACCGCACTGGCTTTACGTGGCCACGTTCGGGAACGGTGCCACCAAAGTGGGGACGGCCTCCGCACCCCGCAAATGGAACAGGCTTGCCGAACAGGGCGCTGTGCACGCCTCCTATGTGGCGCACGCCGAGGACGGCCGCGTTGTTCGTGTTCTCGAGGACTTGGTGACCCGTGAGCTCGGTCTCGTCCAGCAGGTCCGTTCCGCTGCCAAGGCCGCAGGACTCGTGGAGCCGCGTGCCGGCGTCGAGCTTTTGGCGCTGAACCGTCAGCATGCCGGCCGGGTGCGCGAGCTGCTGGGTGGTTTGGCGATGTCCGGCTACGCGGCTGTGGAGGAAGAGTGGGAACGCCCAGCGTTGGCGGAGCGTCTCTGCGCTGGCGCCGAAGGAGCGCGTCGCCACCCCTACCCGGCAACGTTCGACGGCGGCTGGCACGGTTTGCGGATCCACTCACTCTCCGGGGCGATCGCCTTGGCGGGCCTCCCGGACGCTGCGGGCAACGAGGTAGAGGGCAGCTTCGTGGCAGACCTGGGTGCTTTGAAGGGCCGCAAGATCGAGTTCGGCCGGCACACCACGGAAATCCCGGCTCTGCAGGACTCCTTGTTCTAACCCCTCATCGCCCCCCTTTGCGTTGTGAGGCCCTCTTTGCGGGGTATTTCTGGGTTTTGGGATGCAGAGTAGGCCTCGCAACGCGCGCCGGTAGACTTGGACGGTGCTAGAACAATTTTGGGCCACCGCCTCCACGTCCTACAAAGTGATGGTTTTCAGCGCGATGGGTCTCATCGCCGTCGGGCTCGTGCTGTCCATTGTGGGGAACACCTCCGGTAACCAAGGCTTGGCTATTGCTTCATTGCCCGTCATCGGCGTTGGCCTGCTGCTCCATGTTGCAGGACTGGTGGTTCGCGGCCAGAAGATCCGCAAGAGCTACAAGAAGTAACGCCTTCACCCAAGCAACGTGCTGCACCCGAGGCCCGATAGGGTTGGAGCATGAGTATCAATCCGGACCTGCAGGGCCGAAGCTACCCTGCCGCAGAGGTATACGACGTCGGCCGAGAAAAGATCCGCGAGTTTGCCACGGCCGTGAAAGCCAGCAACCCCGCGCATTTTGACGTTGAGGCAGCCAAGGCCCTGGGCCACAGCGACCTCGTAGCCCCGCCAACATTCGCCATCATCGTGGCCCAGCGTGCTGACGCCCAGTTGGTGCAGGACCCGGAGTCGGGCATTGACTTCTCACGGGTGGTCCACGCCGACCAGCGGTTCACGCACCACCGCCCCATCGTCGCCGGCGACCGTTTGGTTGCTGAGTTGCACGTTGACGGAGTACGCGCCATGGGCGGGGGAGCCATGATCACTACCCGTTCCGAGATTTCCACCGAGGCAGGCGAAAGGGTCGCCACCACCACGTCGTCCATCCTGGTCCGCGGAGAGGGACAGTAACCATGAGCCCCACATTCGAAGAACTGACGATCGGCCAGGAAATCGGCACCCGCAGCATTGATGTCACCCGCCAGGACCTGGTCAAGTACGCAGGAGCCTCGGGCGACTTCAACCCGATCCACTGGAATGAAGCCTTTGCAACCTCCGTGGAACTGCCGGGCGTCATCGCGCACGGCATGTTCACCATGGGTGCCGCAGTGCAGTTGGTGAGCGACTGGGCAGTGGACCCCGCCGCCGTCGTGGACTACCAGACCCGTTTCACCAAGCCCGTCCTCGTCACCGACACCACCGGGACCGATGAGGCCGGCGCTGTCATCGATGTCACCGGCGTTGTTGGAGCGCTCGACGCCGATGCCCGCACCGCGCGCATCGATCTCACCGTCGTTGCCGGCGGACAAAAAGTCCTCATGAAGTCGCAGGCAGTTGTGAAGCTCTCTTGAACCAACCGAACACCACTCAACGGCGCGCCACTTCGACTGAAATGTCGCGGTGGCGCGCCGCTGTTCTTGCTTCCTATGCGGCCAGCGGTATCGCCTTCGCCACGTGGGTTTCCCGCCTCCCTGCCATCCGCGATGGACTGAACCTCACGCCGGGTGGCATCGGTCTTTTGCTCATGTGCATGACGGTTGCATCGTTCATCTCAATCTCAGCTTCGGGGCTCATTGTGCTGCGGCTGGGTCCCAAGCTGACCACGAGGATCGGCAGCTGCATGGTGGGTGCGGGTCTTGTCATCGTGGGTGTGGGCACCTCTATTGCGGCCAATCCCTTGGTGGTCGCTGCCGGCTTGGTAGTCCTTGGCCTGGGCACGGCCAGCTGGAACACTGCGTCCAATGTGGAAGGTGCGTCGCTCGAACGCGAGTTGGAGCGGCACATCATGCCCCACCTGCATGGTGCGTTCAGCCTCGGAACCGTGGCCGCTGCGGGATTTGGTGCTTGGGCCGCTGCCGTCCACATGCCGGTGTTCCGGCATTTCCTGATCTCAGGCGTCGTAGTGACAGCCTCGGTGGTGGCTGCAACGTTCTGGTTCCGCGCGGAAAAGACCGCTGCAGCTACGCAGACCTACCGCTCGAAGGAAACGGACACCTTCCGCGACCCTTCCACTGGTCCACTGCCCATCATCACTCCCGAACCGGCCGCCCCTCGGACGGAGGCTGGCAAAGCCGCCGCTCCTCTGGATAACAAGCGCCTGGTCGCCCTTGCCTGGCGTGACCGCCGGACTTTGCTGATCGGGGTCCTGGTCCTTGGTTTGGCCTTGGCAGAAGGAGCCGCCGGAGACTGGGTGGCACTGGCACTGGCACTGGCTGACGGCTACGGGCAGTCCGACGCCGCGGGTGCTGTCGGTTATGGACTTTTCGTCACCTTCATGACCATCGGGCGTTTCACCGGCACTGTCATCCTGGATCGATTTGGCCGCGTAGTGGTGATGCGCTGGTGCTCGGCCACCGCCGTCGTGGGTCTTGCGCTCTTTGTTTTTGCTCCCGTCCCGTGGCTCGCGTTCGTGGCCTTGGCGGTGTGGGGCCTGGGTGCCTCACTCGGATTCCCCGTGGGAATGTCTGCCGCTGCGGATGATCCTGTGCACGCAGCGGCCCGTGTGTCGGTGGTGTCCACCATTGGCTACGGCGCCTTCTTGTGCGGTCCGCCGCTCCTGGGACTCCTGGCTGAACATTTTGGCATCCTGCTTTCGCTGCTGGCACCGCTGGCTTTGCTGGTGGTCAGCTTCTTCCTTGCACCTTTGGCCGGCCAACAGGAGGCGAAGTCTGCGCAGCCCAGCGAAGCCCGTTAGGCTTGATTGGTGACCCAAACGCTGCTTTCCGAACTGACCACTGCTGCCGTTGGCGGCCCCGCGGGCAACTATGTTGAGGCTCGCACTGAGGCAGAAATCATCGACGCCGTCCGCTCGGCCGACGCTGCCGGCGAAAAACTCCTGATCATCGGCGGGGGCTCCAATCTGCTGATCTCCGATGAAGGCTACCCCGGTACGGTCCTGAAAATTGCCTCCGAAGGATTCACCGTGAACTCGGAGGACAGTTGTGGAGGCGTGTCCGTTGTGGTGCAGGCAGGCCACAACTGGGACGCCCTGGTGGAATACGCGGTGCTGCACGCCTGGTCAGGCCTGGAAGCATTGTCCGGAATTCCGGGAGCCACCGGAGCCACGCCCGTTCAAAATGTGGGAGCCTACGGCGCGGATGTTTCACAGACCATTGCGGTTGTGCGCACCTGGGACCGCGAACGCAACGCGGTACAGACTTTCACCAACTCCGAGCTCAAGTTTGGATACCGCGACTCCATCCTGAAGCAGACCACGGTTGAGGGCTCGCCCCGCTACGTTGTGTTGACTGTCGAGTTCCAGTTGCCGCTGGGACGGATGAGTGCCCCCATCAGGTACGCCGAGCTGGCAAGGGTGCTGGGCGTAGAGGCCGGCAAGCGCGCCTACTCCAACGATGTGCGGCGCGAAGTCCTCCGGCTCCGGGCTTCCAAGGGCATGGTCCTGGATTCTGCAGACCGCGACACCTATTCCACGGGTTCATTCTTCACCAACCCGATCGTCCCAGCAGAGCGTGCATCGTCGCTGCCGGAGAACGCGCCCAAATATCCCGCTGGCGAAGACGGACTCGTGAAGCTCTCCGCTGCATGGCTCATCGATCAGGCCGGGTTCGGTAAGGGCTTCGGACTCGAGGAGTCCAGTGTTTCCGGCGGGCGGGCTTCCCTGTCCACCAAACACACACTTGCCATCACCAACAGGGGTTCAGCAACGGCTACGGACATGGTGGCCATCGCGCGCGAGGTTCGTTCCGGCGTCGTCGAGCGCTTCGGCATTGAACTGCACCCGGAACCGTTGCTGATCGGCGTCAACCTCTAGCGAGTGCGCCTCTCGGCAATCGGCAGGACCTTGTTGAGCAGCAGGAACGTGAGGCCGCAACTAACCGCTCCCAGCAGGAAGATCTGGCTGAACGCGATACTTTGCGGCGACGGTCCGCTGGGCATGAACAGCCCGGCCGTGGCGAAGCCGACCAAGCCCAGGAGCAGGACGATCGCACCGAGCAGGAAGCTTCGGACCTGGGCCGCGGCGGCCGGGTAGAACCAAGGTTCCGGGGCGTCGTCATCACGGTCGGCCACGGGCTGGGTGGCGGCAGCGGTTCCGATGAGAAGGGCGGCTGCCGCAGTTGCCACCAGACTTACTGTCTGAATGGCCTGCATTGAAGGGGAGAGCCTCACACCGGTCCCTACCGCCACTATCAGCCCGGCGCCAAGCCCTACGAGCGTGCAGAACCAACCGGCGGTAGCCAACCACCGGCTCATCGGCCGCACGAACGGAGCTAGATCACCAAAAAGCATGAACCCATCCTAGGATCTACGGCTGGGTGACGGCTGGGAGGCACGGCAAGGTTCCCTGTGCTGGCCGGTCCTCTTAGGATGAAGCATGCCTGCAGAGAGAAGTACTCCCACTCCGCGCGTCATGGGCCGGTTGCGCCTGGCCAGCCAAGGCCTGTTGGGTGGCGGCTTCACTGGAGTTTCGGACGCGGTTCGCTGGATGACCGCCATGCAGGCACAGGATCTTGGCTCAGCTTTGTGGGCAGTAGGCCAGCGCGTTCCGGGCACGGTTGCGTCAGACGTCCGGGCCGCCCTCGACGCCGGGACGGTGGTCCGTTCGTGGCCCATGCGCGGGACACTGCACTTGATTGCTCCCGAGGACCTCCGCTGGATTCTTGGTATCACCAGTGCCCGACTGATGGCTTCACTTGCAGCCCGCCACCGTGAACTGGGCATCACCCCTGATGACATCAGCCATTGCCGGGATATCGCGTTCAAAACCGCTGAGGT
This sequence comes from Paenarthrobacter sp., assembly GCF_031180005.1. Lineage (NCBI taxonomy): Bacteria > Bacillati > Actinomycetota > Actinomycetes > Micrococcales > Micrococcaceae > Paenarthrobacter > Paenarthrobacter sp. Next base: position 146,060 of record NZ_JAPSHI010000006.1, read on the forward strand.
CCTCAAAGCAGCGGGGGCGCCGGGTGCTACCCGGGAGCAGCTGTTTCAAGCGTTCGAGGAAGCAGGACAGCCCACCAAGGCGCAGCGTGGCATTCATTTGCTGGGGAGCCTTTGCCAGCGTGCCTGGCTGGTCCAAGGGCCGATGGCAGGGAGCAACGGCAAAGTAGGTGTGCAGCAACTCTTCGTGCCGTTCGACGAGTGGATTCCAAACTCGAGGGACCTGGGACGCGAGGAGGGAATCGCCGAGCTGCTGTTCCGCTACATCCAGAGCCACGGCCCCGCCACCATCAAGGATTTTTCGTGGTGGAGCCAAGTGCCCATGACGGAAGCGCGCAAAGCGCTGAACGAGGTACAGGGCCGCCTGGCTGAGCTGCAGTTCGGCGGCACCAGTTATTGGCTCTCGCCGGAGACAGCAGAAATGCTCGACGACGGCGTCCCCGGCTCGCGCTCGTTCCTGGCGCTCCCGGGGTTCGATGAATTCCTGCTCGGGTACCAGGACCGAAGCCTGGTGCTGGCTCCCGAGTATGCGGAATTGGTGGTGCCTGGCAAGAACGGAGTGTTCAAACGGATCATGGTGTCCGGCGGAGAAGTGGTGGGCACGTGGGCGAGGACCGCGACCGGCAAGACCATAGGTGTGGTGCCGGAACCGTTCTCGGGAGAGTTGGGACCGGCCGCTGAGCGTTCGTTCCAAGCCCAGGGCCGCGCCTACCTGAAGTTCATGGCCGGTTGACTTGGAGGCTCACTAACGCGTTGCCGGCCCGCAGTTACGTTGCTGGCCGGCAACGTAATCACGGCCGCACAACGAGTTTGTCCACATACGGTGCCCGGCACCTGCCGCACAGCCCGCCCCAGACGCACGATGGGCCCATGCAACGGAGAAAACTTGATGCCCTGATCGCCACCCATTGGCCCGACACCGTCATTGCCACCACCACGGATCTTGCAGTGAAAGGGCTGAGTGACCGGGTCCTGACGCTCGGCGTACGCTCCGGAACGCTGATCAGGCTCCGGCGGGGCGCCTATATTCGGACACGTGATTGGCGCCAGCAGAAACCGTGGGAGCAAGAGCTACTGCGAATACAGGCACATCATTCCAACGTGAGCCGCAGAAGCGTCTACAGTCATGCAAGTGCCGCCCGGTTGCATGGGTGCTCTCCGTGGGATGTGGGTTCCTCGGTTCACGTCACCATGCCATTCTCACCTGCCCAAGCAAGCTCTGGTGGGGACGTCACAGCCCATGGCGGCCTTTTGGAACCGTCGGAGATGGTTGAGTTACAGGCGTCGTGGCCCCGGCCCGTACGTGTCACCAGTTTGGAGCGTACTCTCGTCGATTGTGCCCGGACCATGGACTTGGAACGGGCCGTGATTATCGCAGATCAAGCGCTCCGCCGCGGTGCGAATCAGCTGTTGCTTCAAGCCTATGTGGACAGCGGACGCATCACACGGGGTGTTCGCCGCGTTCGCCGTGTGCTTGAAGCAATGGATGCCAGGTCCGAATCGGTGGGGGAGACCCGCACACGGATTCTGCTGAACAGGCTTGGCATCCGGGGCGCCGTCCTCCAGCTCGACGTGGACACCCCTCTCGGGCGGTACCGGGGCGACTTCGGCTGGAAGGACCAACGAGTGATCCTCGAGTTCGATGGCCGCGCCAAGTATTTCGAATATGCACCTACTAACGAGGTCATATTCAACGAACGTCGTCGGGAGAAGGCCCTTGTGGACTCTGGCTGGGAGGTTGTCCGTATCGAGTGGGAGCAACTCAGCAGGCCGTGGGAAGTGGAACGGAGGCTCAAAGCCGCGTTGGAGCGGAAGCCGTATGAACGTCGAAAACCCGCTGTTCCGTTGCTGGGCAGCAACGGAACAGCGGGTTAGCGACGTGCTAAGCCGGGCAGCTAGAGCTTGCCCGTCACAATGTTGAGCATGCGGCGGAGCGGCTCGGCTGCGCCCCACAGGAGCTGGTCTCCCACGGTGAAGGCGCTGATGTATTCCGGGCCCATTTCGAGCTTGCGGATACGGCCCACGGGGATGTCCAATGTGCCGGAGGCAGCCACGGGGGTCAGGTCCGCCATGGAGGCTTCCTTGGTGTTGGGAACAACCTTGGCCCATTCGTTGTCCTTGGCCAGGAGGTTCTCGATTTCCGTCACGGACAGGTCTTCGCGCAGCTTGAGCGTGAGGGCCTGGGAGTGTGAACGCATGGCGCCGATGCGGATGCACAGGCCGTCCATGGCGACGTGGTCCTTGCCTGCGGTGCCGTTTCCGGTGCCGAGGATCTTGTTGGTCTCCACCCCGGCCTTCCACTCTTCCTTCGACTGGCCGTTGCCAAGATCCGCATCGATCCACGGAATGAGGGAGCCGGCCAGCGGCACGCCGAATTGGGTGGCGTCAACGCCGGTGCGCTGGGCGGCGAGGACCTTGTGGTCGATTTCGAGAATGGCAGAGGCGGGATCGTCCAATTCGCTGCTGACCTCGTTGTTGAGGGTGCCGAATTGGTTGAGGAGCTCACGCATGTGCCGGGCACCGCCACCTGAAGCTGCCTGGTATGTCATGGAGGTGCCCCACTCGACCAGGTTGTTCTTGAACAGGCCGCCGAGGCCCATCAGCATGCAGGAAACCGTACAGTTGCCACCGACGAAGTCCTTCACGCCACCGGAAAGTCCGGCGTCGATGACATCGCGGTTGATGGGGTCCAGCACGATGATCGAGTCGTCGTTCATGCGCAGGGTGGAAGCAGCATCGATCCACAGGCCATCCCAACCGCGGTTGCGGAGTTCGCCGTGGACCTGCTTGGTGTAGTCGCCACCCTGGGCGGTGACAATAATCGGCAGCTTGGCCAGCGTCTCAATATCGAACGCATTCTCGAGCTTGCCAGCCCCATCAGCGAACGACGGGGAGGCACCTCCTGCGTTCGAGGTGGAGAAAAATACCGGGTTGATGTTGGCGAAGTCGTTCTCTTCCTGCATGCGCTGCATCAGGACGGAGCCGACCATGCCACGCCAACCGACCAGTCCAACGGACGGATTAGCTGCTGTAGTCATTCACCAAGTCTAAACTTTCCAAGGGAACTGCCGCTGTTGGTTACGTCACGCACGCACTGCACGACGACGGCACTCGCCAGCCGCAGTAAGAAGCGGCTGACACGCGTGGCTAGAGGCTGCCTGCGTCGGGCTCCTGAAGAAGGAGGGCTTTGCGCTTGCGCAGGGCAAAGAAAGCACCAAACGTAAAGACCTGCGTGACAACGATCAGCACGATGATCCCGGCGATTCTGTTGCCGCCCAGGATCATGGTGAGACCCACAATGGCAGAGATCAGGGCGAAGAGCGGCAGCAGCATATAGCCCAGCACGAACAGGGTTTCAGGTTTTTTCAGCATGCTTAGTCTTCCTGGGTTTCTTGGCTTGCGTTCCGGCGCCATGTGGTGAACTGGTAGTTGGTACCGTTTTGGGCGGTGAGCCAGCCTTCGGACGGGGCTACGGCGTCGAAGGTCCAATCATCACCGAGTTCCGGAGCGAAAGTGTCGCCTTCCAGGTCCTCGTCGATGATGGTGATCACGGCCAGGTTGGCGATGCCCATGGACTGTTGAAAAATTTCGCCGCCGCCGATAATCCACACTTTCTGTCCCCCGGGGGCGAACTGCGACTCCAGCAGTGCCGCATCAAGGGATGAAACCACGACGGCGCCCTCCGCCTCGGGAGTGGAGGCCCAGTCGGCGTTGCGGGTCACCACAATGTTGGTGCGGCCGGGGAGCGGACGGTACTTTTCGGGGAACGACAGCCAGGTCTTGCGGCCCATGATGACGGGGTGCCCCGTGGTGAGCTGGCTGAAGTGCTTCAAGTCCTCGGGCAGGTGCCACGGCATGGAGCCGTCCTTACCGATCACGCCGGACTTGGTTTGGGCCCAGACCAGTCCGATGCCCGTCATTCGGGCCGCGGTCTCCTGGGTGAAGATGACGCCGGGAAGCTGGGATGGAGTCTCAGGGGTAGGCATGCTCATACCGCGATCGGGGCCTTGATGGTGGGGTGGTGGCGGTAATCCACAACCTCGAAGTCATCCAGCGTGTAGTCGAAGATGGAGTCCGGCTTACGGAGGATCTTCAACTGCGGATACTCGTATGGCTCCCGGGTGAGCTGCTCGGCAACCTGGTCAACGTGATTGTCGTAGACGTGGACATCGCCACCGGTCCAGACGAATTCGCCAGGTTCAAGCCCCAGTTGCTGGGCGACCATGCACGTCAGCAGGGCATAGGAGGCAATGTTGAAGGGGACGCCCAGGAAGGTGTCTGCGGAACGCTGGTACAGCTGGCAGGACAGCTTGCCATCCGCCACGTAGAACTGGAAGAACGCGTGGCAGGGCGGCAATGCCATGTCCTTGAGCTCGGACACGTTCCAAGCCGACACAATGTGGCGCCGGGAATCGGGGTTGGCGGCCAGGTTGGTCATGAGCTCGGAGATCTGGTCGATGTGGCCGCCATCGGGAGTTGGCCAGCTACGCCACTGGACGCCATAGACGGGGCCCAGTTCGCCGTCGGCGTCCGCCCATTCGTCCCAGATGGAGACGCCCTGATCCTGCATCCACTTCACATTCGAGTCACCGCGCAGGAACCACAGGAGTTCTACTGCCACGGATTTGAAGTGGACCCGCTTGGTGGTGATGAGCGGGAAGCTCTCGGCGAGATCGAACCTCAGCTGGCGGCCGAAAACGCTGCGCGTTCCGGTTCCGGTGCGGTCCGACTTGTGTGTGCCGTTGGCCATGACGTCGCGCAGAAGGTCTTCATATGGGGTGGGGATGCTCACGAGTCCAGCTTACTTGTTTGGGCAAGTCGTCCCCGAAGCAGGTCCACGAGCGATTCGTCACCTATGCCTACGTCGCGCGACGTTCGAATCAAATCGTCGACGGCGGCAATAACCGCGGCGTCTCCGCCCGCCACGGCAAGTGTCGGCTGAGGTGGCCCGACGACGATAGTCCCGTTTCGCCGTCGTGATTCAATCAATCCCGACTGCTCAAGTTCTTTATAGGCGCGAGCCACAGTTCCAGCGGCGATACCAAGATCGGCGGCCAGGCTGCGGACCGTGGGAAGCCGGCTCCCGGGTTGCAAAACCCCTACCGCAATCAGCGAGCTGAGTTGTCGTCGGATCTGCTCGTAGGGCGGCACCGGATCGGAAAGGTCCAAGGTAATTCCGGCAGTCATTGTGCGCGTTCCCCATGTTTGACAGGCTCGCCGCGGGGGATGGCGCGGAACAGGCTGCGCACCGGTACCACCGCGACGATTACGGCGCTGGCCGCCAGCACCATTCCGACCGTGATGGCCGGGCTGGGTGCCAGCGGATATTCGCCATCGCCCGGTGAAAACACGCTGTACCAGGCGTCGCCGGTGATCATCAGCAGCGCTCCCGCCTGCCCCAGGCAGTATGCGGCCAGTGTCCTCACGATTCGATACATGCTGATGGCCCTCAGGGCGGCGTCCAGGCCTCTGTCACGCTCGCTTTCCGGAATACCACGACGCCGGCGCACGACGAGGCTGGCCACCGTACCTGTTCCGGCAACCGCAGCAGAGAGCAGAAGAACAGCGTGCCATGTCCTGGGGACAAAGGGCTGTTCTTCCGCGGCCACGGCGAAGGCTACTGCCACGGCAAGCACCAATGCGCTTCCGATCGCGAAGGAGAGCAATCCTCGCGAAACGGGCTGTCGCGGCCAGTGGATTGGCGCTTCGGTTCGTCCGTAATTTCGCGCCATCAACGCCTCACCCGCCGCAATGGCCGCCAGCAGAGTCGCGGCAGCAATGGCGGTCAGGACGGGAAAAGGCCATGGATTGAGAGGACGCAGGGCGACAAGGATCACCACCACTCCGGCCAGGAGCGTGAGTCCGCCCACGACGCCCAACACCGCGCCAAGGGAGATGGTGAGCCGGACAGCGCCGTGCGTTCGGGAATCGGCGCGCAGCGTGTTTGCGCTCGTGGTTTTCCGGACTTTGAGAAGCGACGGGAGTTCAGGGACCTTCCACCACAACATGGCGAGGAGCACTGCCATGTTGACAATCCCCAGGACATTGAACCAGGACGACTGCCACACTGCACCCGGCGCCGGTTGTGCCGCGAAGTTGCCGGCGATGGAAGCCAGCCCGGCGGCGATGGTCGCGACGGTCCGGAGAAGCCGGTTAGTGGCAATGGTCCGGAGTGTTCGATTGTCGTCGCCGTCGAGGGTTTCCAACTGCCTGCGCCGGGCGATCAGGAGAAGGACCACCCAGGTTCCCAGGGCCAGGACCAGCAAAGCCCCGCCCAGCCACAGCGCCATATCCGAGCCCGGAATCCGACCGTCCTGCCCTTGAAACGTCGTAGTGGGGGCAGAGGGTGCGTTGGGCTGCTGGGGGGAAGCCGGCGGCGCAGGCTGTGCCGGCACCAGGGCGGCGTGCCCAGGCAACGCTGCGATCCATGCAATGGCCAACGCTGCGTAGAGAAAGATCACGCCTGTGGTCCGCGCGAGATTTCGGGGAAGGAAGTCCCTGATTCTGCGGACCGTCAGTTCCGCGTATCTGCGGGGTGCCTTCGGTGCGGGGTAGCTTAGTTGACCCAAGGCGTGAACGGCGAGGCAGGCCAGGACGGGCCAGGCTAGAGCGACGCCGATCTGGTCCGGAGTTGCGGGGGCGCTGGAACCCATGGGGTTCGCGCGAATGATCCCCGCGTTCATGGCACCCTGCAGGGAACTGGCCATCCACCCGATGATGCCTACCCACCACCCGTGGGAGGCAACGGCCTGGGCATCCGGCTTGGACCAGACCTGCATGCGCAGAAACAAGTACAGGATGACGGCGCCGATTACAGGCCCCAGGAAAAACAACGTTGGCAGAACAACCACAGCAAGACCCCCACATCTTTTGTATCAATCTACTGATACAAAGAAGTGAAGGTCAAGCAAGCAGTTCCTAGTCGTCGAAAGGCTTGACCTGCTCAACGGACACTATTTTCCGTTCAGACCCGCGAGCTACCTGGCAAACAACAACTTCACCGGGCGACAGGTAGGGATCAGCGGAAGGAAGCAGGGCACGCAGTGCCTGCGACATGTGTTGGCCCAGCTGCTTCAGCGCCGTGGGCAGGGCCGGGCGATGTGTACACACAGCGATCGGCACCTGCTTGTCGAACAGGGCCTCAACAGCTGCTGCGGTCTTCTTGGGGGAGCGTTGGTGGGTGTGCTCGGTGAGTGCTTCCACCAGTTTCACCTTGACTCCGCTGGCCTTGGCATAGGGGGCGATAGTGGCGACACAACGCGCCCAAGGGCTGGTTACAACACGTTGCGGTTTCCACACCTCCAGGAGACGCTGGACAGCCACTGCCTGGCGCTGGCCGGTAGCTGCCAAGGGACGATCGCCCTCGGCCTTTGTCCATGAGGAGCGCGGCTTCGCCTTGGCATGGCGGATCAAAACCAACGGCCATGTGTCCAATTCCCCGCGGACGTGGGCCTTCTCGAGGTATTCGAGCGGTTCCACATCCGTAGGGTTGCTCAGGAAGTTGGCCGCCCGGTCCGGGCTGCACCACATGACGCTGTCCACTTCTTTGCCGTCGGGCCGAAGCTGCGCTCCATTGACCTTGACGGCCCAGTACCGGACCACCTTCAAGCCGGCAGCCACGTGATAGTGGATCGCTGGAAGAGGAATGCCCAGCGGTGCCTTTAGCCCAATCTCTTCCCACACTTCGCGGGCGGCGCACTCGGGAACTGTTTCGCCGGCGTCGAGCTTTCCTTTGGGCCATGACCAATCGTCATAACGTGGACGATGGATCAGGAGGACCTCAAGGCCACCCTTGGTGACGCGCCAAGGAATGGCGCCGGCGGCGACAACGGCCACCGGCTCGCCGGGGTGGTCTGTTTGATCCGCCACGGGAGTATCGCTGTTCAACTGGGTCCTTACCGCCGGGCCGCTGCGCGCTGGCGTGAACGGGAAGCCAGAAGCCAGGACTGCATGTCCAACAATGGCTTGCCGTCTTCGTCCAAATGGTGCCTGGTCCAGTGCCCGCTATCGTCCAAGTGCCAGCTGGCTGTCCCGTCGTCGACGTAGCGCCGCATCAGGTCCATGACTGTAGCGGTGTCTTCCTTGCTGGCGAGCTGCACCAGTGCCTCCACGCGGCGGTCCAGGTTGCGGTGCATCATGTCGGCCGAGCCGATGAACACTACGGGTTCGCCACCGTTTCCAAAGGCAAAGACGCGTGAGTGTTCAAGGAAGCGTCCCAGCACGGAGCGGACCGTGATGTTCTCGCTCAGTCCCGGCACTCCCGGACGCAGCGAACAAATGCCACGAACCACGACGTCTACCTTCACGCCAGCCTGCGAGGCCCGGTAGAGGGCGTCGATGATGGCTTCGTCCACCATCGAGTTGACCTTGATCTGCACCAAGCCCGGAACACCGGCGCGTGCATTGCGGATTTCGGTTTCAATCCTGTCCACCAAGCCTGCTCGTACCGAGCGCGGTGCCACCAGCAACCTCTTGAACGTTGACTTGGGTGCGTAGCCGGAGAGCTGGTTGAACAGCTTGGAGAGATCTTCGCCCACTTGTTCATTCGCGGTCAGCAAGCCAAGGTCTTCGTAATAGCGGGCTGTGCGCGGGTGGTAGTTGCCTGTGCCGATGTGGCAGTAGCGCCGCAGTCCGTCCACTTCCTGGCGAACCACCAAGGACAACTTGCAGTGGGTTTTCAGGCCGACAATGCCGTACACCACGTGGACGCCTGCTTGTTCGAGCTTTCGCGCCCAGGAAATATTGGCTTGCTCATCAAAGCGGGCCTTGATCTCCACCAAGGCCAGGACCTGCTTGCCTGCTTCCGCGGCGTCAATCAGAGCATCAACGATCGGGGAGTCGCCGGAGGTCCGGTACAGGGTTTGCTTGATGGCCTGCACCTTGGGATCCGCTGCAGCCTGCTCCAGGAAGGCCTGGACGGAGGTGGAGAAGGAGTCGTAAGGGTGGTGCAGGAGGATGTCCCTGCGGCGCATGGCGGCAAAGACGTTTGCGGCCTTGGACGTTTCGGACTCGTTGAGGTAACGGGAAGTGTGGGGAACGTGCTTGGGGTAGTGGAGGTCGGCGCGGTCAATGCCGCTGATGGCAGACAAACCACGGAGATCCAAGGGGGCGGGTACGGAGTAGACCTCGGACTCTTCAACCCCGAGCTCACGGATCAAGAGTGCCTTGATGTTCGGGTTGATATCGGTGGTGACTTCGAGGCGGACCGGCGGGCCAAAGCGGCGGCGCAGGAGTTCCTTCTCCAAGGCCTGCAGGAGGTTCTCGGCGTCGTCTTCTTCTACTTCCAGATCCTCATTGCGGGTGACGCGGAAGGTGTGGTGTTCCAGGACTTCCATCCCGGGGAAAAGCTTGTCCAAGTGGACAGCGATGACTTCTTCCAAGGCGATGAAACGGGCTACGCGGCCGGGGATGGCGCCAGCGCGCGGTCCGTCCACGGAAATGAGTCGGGGCAGCTGATCGGGAACCTTAACGCGGGCGAAGAGCTCTTTGTCGCTGATCGGGTTGCTGACGATCACGGCAAGGTTGAGGGAGAGGCCCGAGATGTAGGGGAAGGGGTGCGCAGGGTCCACTGCCAGCGGCGTCAGGATGGGAAAGACCTTCTCCTGGAACATGATGCTGATCCGGTGACGGGCATCCTCGTCCAGTTCATTCCAGTGCATGATGTGGATGTGCTCGTAGGCCAAGGCGGGACGGATCTGCTCGGCGAAGACCCGCGCGTGGCGTTCCTGCAGCTTGTGGGCCTCTTCGCTGATCTGTTCCAGCACCTCAATGGGACTCAGTCCCGCGGGGGAGGGCACGGCGAGCCCGGTGGCGATGCGGCGTTTGAGGCCAGCCACGCGCACCATGAAGAACTCGTCAAGGTTGGAGGCGAAGATGGAGAGGAAATTGACACGTTCCAGCAGGTAAAGATCAGGATCTTCGGCGAGTTCCAGCACTCGGGAGTTGAAGGCCAACCAGCTCAGTTCGCGGTCCAGGAAACGATCCGGGGAGATGTCGCCCTCGGGCTCCAGGCTCGGCGCGAATTCCGGAATATCGATGCGGTCCTGGGTGGCTCGCGAGGCCGGCACTTCCGATGATCCGAAGCGTGGGGGCAGGGTTGCACCCTTCGAGGTGGATCCGGCGGTGCCGACGGGGTCCGGCTGCATGGGGTTCTCCTAAGCTCAGGACGGGGTTTCCTCCCACATTACAAGGAATTTCGGTGCTCGAATCCAAGATGTCACAGGCTTTCCGGCAACTCAGCCCGTCAGGTTAATTTTTGGTTAAAGGCCCATACATCACGTCGGTGTCCCAGCGAACAAAGCCAAGCTTCTGATATAGAGCTACTGCTGCCTCATTGTCGGCATCAACGTAGAGCATCACGGCATGCAGGCCTTGGTCCTGGAGATGCTTGATGCCCGCAACCGTGAGGGCTTTGCCAAGCCCCAAACCTTGCGCTGCCGGAGTCACACCCACCACGTAGACCTCGCCGATGGCCGGGTGGGGGCCTTGCCGGGGGTGGACCTTGGTCCAGTGGAAACCCTGCAATTCACCTTCAGCGTTTACAGCCAGCAGGAAACCTGCAGGATCGAACCAATCCTCAGCCTTACGCGCCTCGAGATCCGCCAGTGTCATGGAACCCTGTTCGGGGTGGTGGGAAAACGCAGCCCTGTTCGCGGCAAGCCACGCCTTCTCATCCTGGCCCGGCACGAAGGCGCGGAGCGAAACACCGTCCGGGAGTCCGGCGTCGGGCAGTGCAGCGGTTGAAGACATCAACCGCATCTTCCACAGTTCGCGCATGGGACCGTAATTGAAACGCGTGGCCAATTCGGCGGCGGCCTCATGGTTGCCGTGGGACCACGCGCTTAATCCGTCGAGGCCCCGCTTGCCCTGCAGCGCACCCAGAAGCCTTCCGGCCACACCCTGGTTGCGGTAGCTGGGGTGAACGGCCAACTCCAGGACACCGCTTCCGTCCTCACTTTCAACGACGACGGCGACGCCCGCCAGATCCTCTCCGGTGACCGGATCGGAATCTTCGTCCGGTGCATACAAGACGAAGGACAAGACGGAATGCTCGCCCGAATCCGCACCGCGCAGCATGACAAACGTCTGTTCGGAGAAGGGCGGATTCCCGTCCGACTCCCCGGCGGCTGCCGCGAGGGTCTTGACGTCCCTAAGGAGTTCGGTGTCCAAAGCTCCGGCAATGATCAGTACGGGCCAGTTTTCCGGGTGCGCGTGACTCATGATGCAAGGCTATACGTCCGGTGCAACCCTGATGATTTGATGTCACTGGAAATGGGAGGTAGTCTCAATATCTCGTTCGGCTCTGCGGTTTGTCCGTGAGTCAGCGCAGGGGGGATCCACCAATGGGGTGGCCTCGATACGTTCGACCCGTATGTCCTCCACCAAGAAACAAAGAAGAGGCCGGGATCCATGTGGATCCCGGCCTCTTCTTTGTTTTGCTTCATCTGTCCGCGTTGTTGCTCAGGCTTCGGACAGCTCATCGTCCGGGAGGCGGACAAGAGTGAGACGGTAGCCGACGTTGCGGACTGTACTGATCAGGTTCTCGTGATCCACGCCCAACTTGGCCCGAAGCCGCCGGATGTGGACGTCCACTGTCCGGGTGCCTCCGTAGTAGTCGTAGCCCCACACCTCGGTCAGCAGTTGCTGGCGGGTGAATACCCGGCCCGGGTGCTGGGCCAAGTACTTCAGGAGTTCGAACTCCTTGAACGTCAGGTTGAGTGGCTGGCCGCTGACACGGGCGGTATAGCTTGCCTCGTCAATCACGACGCCGGCTGCCCGGATTTCGGTCTGGGTTTCTTCTTCGCCGGGGACTGCACGCGCCATGGCCAGCCTGATGCGGGCCTCGACTTCCGCGGGCCCGGCCGAGTCCAGGACAATGTCATCCACTGCCCAGGCTGATGAGACAGCGGCCATGCCGCCTTCCGTGAGGATCAACATGAGCGGCGCGCTGAGGCCGGTGGCCTTCAGTAACTGGGTCAGTGAGCGGGCGCCCACCAGATCCTTCCGGGCATCCAGGAAGACGATATCCGTGGGGTCGGTTTCGAGTAGTGCTGTGGGTTCTGCCGGGAGGATGTGCACGCGGTGGTTCAGCAACTCCAAGGCAGGCAAAATGTCCACCGACGAGCCGGTGCTGTTCGTTAGGAGCAGGATGTGCGACATAGTTCCTCCAATGGGCTGTACGCGCATCATCGGGCGTCGAAACCGGAGTCTCACCGGTCGGTCACAACGCATTGGCAACCTCTCCCGTTGTAACGGGATCGCGGCCAACACAGTGCGCTGTTGAAGTCTGAGTATACCCATCAGTGCCTTACGACACATGGATTCGTGACGGGGAAGCGCTGGAATTACGACATATTGGGCCGGCTTAAGGCAGGATTGTCGAGAGGTCGTAAGGCGCATCGGATTGAGGTCGGCACACAGTGAAGTCTTGGAGCATCGGGGTATTCGGACTCGTGGCGCTCGCAGCCATCGTGGCCAGCACCTTCGTTTCCCGGGAAGCCATGGTGGGTGCAGGCATCATGGCGTCAGCGGCAGTCGGGATCGGGTGGCCGCACTTCCTGGCTGTCCCGGCCAAGAAAACGCTCGCCGCCGTCATTGGTCTTGCCGGCGCGGGATCTGCTGTCACTGCTGCCTATATGCCGGCGCCCGGGTTCCTGGACGGTACACCCGCGTTCGTGGCTTTGGGCGTGATGGCAGTGTTCGTCGTCCAATTAGTCAGGGGCACCGGGCAGGCCCAACGCTTGGAATCCACCCTCGGATGCTCTGCCGGTGTGCTGTTGAACTGCTTGGGTGCGGGATGGATCGCCAGTGCACGGTTCAACGGCGTCAAGGAGATGGTCCTCGTGGCCGGACTCAGTGCGGCAGTTGCCCTGCTGGTGGGAATCATCCGCTGGCCGGACCGGATCGTGGCTCCGCTCGGGGTGTTGATGGCTGGACTGATGGGACCGCTGGCAGGTCTTGTTTTCTCGGATATCGCCGTGCTTCCGGCCGCTTTGGTTGGCGTGGTGGTGGGATCCGTCCTGGTGTGCTTCCGGCGGATGACCACCCTCCGGCGGGGGCGCTTGAACATCCCGGCAGCAATAGGAATGGGCGTAGCGCCTGTTTGGGCTGTGGGGGCCTTGGCTTACTTCATAGACAAACTACTCATCTACTAACGGTTAGGATTGCATCATGTCTGTACTCGCATTTGAAATCTTCTTCCTCGTTCTCCTTGGCCTGGCCAGCGTCGCCATGGCATGGTTTGCGGGATTTGTCGTTTACCGCCTTTTCAAGGGCCAGAAGTAACCTTCTGATCCTGCAGCTCGACAGAGGTAATCGTTGTGCCTATTGAGATCCCAACAGATCTGACGCCCGAACTCGTCCCTCTTTCCTGGCTCATTGGTGAGTGGGAAGGCCGCGGCCGGCTCGGCAGCGGAGACGAGGATTCCGAGCATTTCGTCCAGCACGTGTCTTTCACCCACAACGGGCTCCCGTACCTGCAGTACCGGGCCGAGACCTGGCTCAGTGACGACGCCGGCGAAAAGCTGCGTCCGTTGACCGTTGAGACAGGGTTCTGGGCGTTGGAACGGAAGCTTGAAGAGGGCGACGGCGGCCCCGGCCTGATCCCGGCCGACATCGTCCCCGTCCTCAAGACTGCTGACGAAGTCGAGGAACGTCGCAACAAGGAGGGCGGCTTCGACATTTCGGTGTCGATTTCCCACCCCGGCGGAATCACCGAGCTCTACTACGGCCAGATCAAAGGTCCCCAGATCCAGCTGAGCACCGACATGGTGATGCGTGGCAGCCACTCCAAGGAGTACACGGCGGCCACCCGCATCTTCGGCCTGGTGGACGGCAACCTCCTGTGGCGCTGGGACGTCGCTGCCAGCGGCAAGGCCCTCGAAGCGCACGCCTCGGCATTCCTCAACAAGGTGTCCTGACCCGAGGCCTCACTGTACGTTCCACAGCAACCAGCAGAAGGAGCAGATAGTGAACAACCTCAAACCGGAGGGCTACCGCGGGCTTAAGGCTGTCTTTTTCAATGGGACACTGAAGCCCTCGCCGCAGCTCAGCAATACCGACGGCCTGATCAAAATCAGCCGGGACATCATGGAGAAGCAGGGCGTCAGTACCCGCCTCATCCGGACCGTGGACCACGACATCGCCAGTGGTGTGTATCCGGACATGCGCGAGCATGGCTGGAAGACCGACGAGTGGCCGGAGATCTACCCGCATGTCCGCGATGCCGACATCGTTGTGGTTGCCGGACCCATCTGGTTGGGCGACAACTCGTCCATGACCAAGAAACTCATCGAACGGTTGTATGCCCACTCGGGCGAACTGAACAGCAAGGGTCAATGGGCGTTCTACCCCAAGGTGGGTGGCTGCCTCATCACCGGCAATGAAGACGGCATCAAACACTGTTCCATGAACGTCCTTTACAGTCTTCAGCACATCGGCTTCACCATTCCGCCCCAGGCCGACGCCGGGTGGATCGGCCCGGTGGGACCCGGACCCAGCTATCTTGATGAAGGATCGGGCGGGCCGGAGAATGATTTTACTAACAGGAATGCCACCTTCATGACGTGGAACCTGCTCCACATGGCCAAGCTCCTGCGGGATGCCGGGGGAATCCCTGCCTACGGCAACCTGCCGGAGGAATGGAAAGCGGGCACCCGATTCGATTTCGAAAACCCGGAATTCCGCTGACCACGGAATACGGCTGACCCTCAAGGACTTCTACTACATATGACTTACAAGAGCCCCCTGTTGTCGCGCCCTGGCGCCGTTGAAGATACCGGCCTCGATGCCGGCGTCGCGGCCCACTACGGCGAACCACTGCGTGAGCAGCGCGCCCTGGCAACCGGTACCGCCGTCGTCGATCTTTCGCACCGTGGCATAGTGACCGTTACCGGCCCGGATCGGCTCAGCTGGTTGAACACGCTCTCGTCCCAGCAGCTCACCAACCTCCAGCCCGGGGTCGCCAGCGAACTGCTGCTGCTCAGCGTCCAGGGCCGCATCGAGTTCGATGCCCGCGTAATTGACGACGGCAGCACCACGTGGCTGGTTGTTGAGACCGCCGAAGCCGCGCCGCTGGCTGAGTGGTTGAACAGGATGAAGTTCATGCTTCGCGTCGAGATCGAGGACGTCTCGGAGCAGTGGGCCGTGTTGGGCGCCACCAAGCCGGTGGAGCAGCTGTCCGGCCGCTTGGTGTGGGAGGATCCATGGCCGCACGTCAGCCCTGGGGGATACGCGTACAGCATCGTTCCCGAGGAATCGCATCCTGGGCTTGAACGCCCTTGGTTCGAGTACCTTGTGCCGGCCACCGAGTTGGAACAATCCGTGGAAGGCCTTCCCCTGGCCGGAGCCATGGCGGCAGATGCCTTGAGGATTGCGGCGTGGCGGCCCCGCCTCGGCGCTGAGACTGATGAAAAGACGATTCCCCACGAACTGGATCTCTTGAGGACCTCGGTGCACCTGAACAAAGGCTGCTACAAGGGCCAGGAGACCATCGCGCGTGTCCACAACCTTGGCCACCCGCCCCGGCGCCTCGTGTTCCTCCAGCTTGATGGATCGCAGCACACGTTGCCAGCCGTTGGCAGCGTCGTATTTGTCGGAGAGCGCAAGGTAGGTAATCTGACATCGGTGGCGCAGCACTTTGAAATGGGACCCGTTGCTTTGGCCGTGATCAAGCGGTCCGTTTCGGCGGAGGAAACCCTGACGGTGATGGACGGTGAGGAGCCTTACATCGCTGCCCAGGAAGTGATCGTCGCCCCCGACGCCGGCCAGGTTGTCGGGCGCCAGACCGGATTCCTGAAGGGACCCCACCGATGACCCAAGCTACAGGCCCCGACGACGAAACGTTGGCCCTGGCCCACGCCTTGTTCGATGCTGCCCGCGAAGGTGATACAGAACTGCTGCGTGGCTACTTGAACGCCGGTGCTCCTGCCACGCTGACGAATGCCGCTGGGGACTCCCTGCTGATGCTGGCGGCCTACCACGGGCACGAGGAAGCCGTGCAGCTCATCCTCCATCACGGTGCTGACGTAAACGCAGCGAATGATCGCGGACAGACTCCACTCGCCGGAGCGGTCTTCAAGGGATACACCGGAGTGGCCCGGGTCCTGCTGGACGCAGGAGCAGATCCCGACGCCGGAACTCCCACAGCGCGCGAGGCCGCCTCGATGTTCGCCAGATCAGAGATTCAAGCCCTCCTGGGGTAGCAACTATCACGAGGGGAGCCCGGTCGCTTAGCGGCCGGGCTTTCTTGCGCCCTGATACTCCACGTGGAATAGTTGTTGTGGAGTATCTGTTACGAAAGGGGTCAACGTGGCCAAAATCGCGGAGTTGACCCCGCTCGGGGTCGCTTCACTGGCGCTCCTGGCAGAGGAACCCATGCATCCGTATGAGATGTACCAAGTGCTGATGGCACGTCATGAAGACCGCCTCGTCAAAGTCCGCCCCGGCACGCTTTATCACGCAGTGGGCAGACTGGCCGAGAACGGACTGGTGGAGGCCGCAGGAACGGAACGTGAAGGCAACCGTCCTGAACGGACCACGTACAGGATTACCGCCGCCGGACATGAAGCCCTCGATGCGCGGCTCCAGGACATGCTCTCCACGCCCGTCAACGAATACCCCGTGTTTCCCCACGCAATCGCCGAGGCCCACAACCTTCCCGCGGCTGTGGTGATGGAACTGCTGGCGTCGCGGCTGGTAGCCCTCGGAGCCGATCTCGACTTCCTCGTTCATGCCGAGGCAACCGTGACGGCCAAAGGGCTGGATCGTAAGTACTGGATCGATATCACGTATCAACAAGCAATACGCCGAACGGAGATCGCGTGGATCCGCGAACTCCTCGAGGAGTTGCGCAATGGGCGCCTGCCCTGGGATGAACCCCGGCCAACTTCAACTGAACTTTCATACCCAAAGGAATCCCTTGGATAACGTAGCAAAGCCGTGGCCCGCCCTATGGTCATTGGTGGTGGGCTTCTTCATGATCCTCATCGACACCACCATCGTGTCTGTAGCCAACCCTCGGATCATGGAGGGCCTCAACACGGACATTAACGCCGTCATCTGGGTCACCAGTGCCTACTTGCTGGCCTACGCTGTGCCCTTGCTGATCACTGGCAGGCTGGGTGACCGATTCGGGCCCAAGAACCTGTACCTGATCGGCTTGGTCGTCTTTACGCTCGCCTCGCTGTGGTGTGGGCTCTCCGGTGACGTCACCATGTTGATCGCTGCCCGGGCAGTGCAAGGCTTGGGTGCCGCCATGATGACTCCCCAAACCATGGCCGTAATTACGCGCATTTTCCCTCCGGACCGCCGTGGTGCAGCCATGGGACTGTGGGGAGCCACAGCCGGCATGGCTGTGCTGATCGGACCGATCCTCGGTGGCTTGCTGGTGGACAGCCTCGGCTGGGAGTGGATCTTCTTCGTCAATGTACCCATCGGGATTGTCGCCTTCATCCTGGTGATGCGTTTTGTGCCGAAATTAACCACGCACAGCCACGCGTTCGACGTCGTGGGCGTGGTGCTGTCCGCCGTCGGCATGTTCCTGCTGGTTTTTGGCATCCAAGAGGGCCAGACGTACAAGTGGGGAACAGTCACAGGCTTCGTTTCCGTCTGGGGCCTGATCATCACGGGGCTTGTGGTCCTGGTGATGTTTGTCGCCTGGCAGTGGCTCCTTGAGCGCCGCGGAGGGGAACCCTTGCTGCCGCTCGGCCTGTTCAAGGACCGCAACTTCTCCCTCGGCAACACCACCATCATGGCTGTTGGCTTCACGGTGACCGCCTTCCCACTGCCCACCATCTTCTACTACCAGACCGTGCGAGGCCTGACACCTACGCAGTCTGCGTTGCTGATGATTCCCATGGCCGTTATTTCGGGAGCACTTGCCCCATTCGTTGGCAAGCTTATAGACCGTGCCAACCCGCGCTGGTTCGCGTCCTTTGGCCTCGTCTGCCTGGCCGGGGCATTGTTCTGGACGGCGTCCCTGCTGGGGCCGGATACTCCCATCTGGATGTTCCTGTTGCCCAGCGCACTGCAGGGCGTTGCCAACGCCTTCATCTGGGGGCCGGTGTCCAACGCGACCACCCGCAACCTGGAACCACGCCAGGCAGGGGCAGGCTCCGGCGTCTTCAACACCACGCGCCAAATTGGTGCCGTCCTCGGTTCGGCTGCCATCGCCGCCCTCATTCAGTCGCGGCTCGCGGCGGAATTGCCCGCAGCTCCCGCCGGGGCTCCTGTGGGCGAAGCCTCCATGGGCGGCGTGCTACCGGAAGCGCTCCACGCAGGATTCTCGACGGCGATGAGCCAGTCCATCTTGTTGCCTGCCTGTGCGATTCTGCTGGGTGCCGTGGTGGCGTTGTTCTTTGGCAAGCCGAAGTCCGTTGGAGGTTGGGGCGGGAAAGCCGCTGCAGAACAGGCCGTACAGGAACCTGTCCGGAAATAGCATTTGTTCGGTGTGGGGTTCTTTGTTAGCCGAGGAGTACGCTCGCGTGGAGCCCGCCTGTGGCAAAGCCAAGGCTGCGGGCCATCGCGAGCGCTCCGGTGTTGCTGACATCGGCCTTCCATTGAAGGGTCAGCCCGGATGCCAGGGCCTCGTGCGCAGCGATGGACGCGGCCAACGTGCCCAAGCCGCGTCGTCGCCAGGGAGGCGCAACCAGGACGCCCATGTTGGCCAGGATGCCTTCCCACTCGGAATAAGCCCCGCAGGCCACGGGCGTGGGCTGGTCCTCTTCGGGGTGCATGATGGTGAAACGATGCTCAAGACCTTGCAAACCAACCTCATTGACGTCATCAGGCGGGCATAATCCCTCCAAGCTGATTGCTTCGGGGTTGCCCTGCGAAACCGTGAGTTCGTCGGACGGCTGCTTGAGCGGTAGATCGTCCGCAAAGAACAAGGCGGATGACCCGAGGCCGTGTCCGCCGTGTGATCGGGTGATGGTCAGCAGCGTCACGTGCTGAGCGAGCTCGGTGTCCGGGATTGATGCCGCATTGTCCAGTGCCCATTGCGGTCCCACGAGCGCCGAGACGCCAAAGAGACGGAGGAAAACCAAGGCCCGCGCAGAATCATCCACGCGGACTATGCGGTTGCCGGGGTCCCCTGGGTCAGTAGCAGAAGCGGTGAGCCGGGTAGCTGCGGCGGCGAAAGCGTCGTCGTCGAGCCCCAAACGGCGAGCCCACGCCAGCTGGATGATGGCAGCAGACGTGGGCTCTAGAGTCATGGATTCAGCCTAGTCGACTAGCCGAACAACACAGACGCTTCGTCGTAACGGTGTTGCGGCACGGTCTTGAGCTTGCCGAGTGCTTCCTCGAAGCCCACGTGGGAGATGTCCGTCCCCTTCAGGGCCACCATGGTGCCCCAGCGGCCTTCCACCACGGAGTCGATGGCTGCCATGCCCAGACGCGTTGCCAGGACGCGGTCGTAGGCGGTGGGGACGCCGCCGCGCTGGATGTGGCCGAGGATGGTGGCTCGGGTTTCAATGCCCGTCCGCGCTTCGATTTCGGGGGCGAGCTGATCAGCGATCCCGCCAAGGCGGGGACGGCCGAACGTATCCAGGCCGCGCTCGGAGTGCGGGGACTCCATGTGGTCCGGAACGAAGCCCTCGGCAACCACTACCAGCGGCGCACGGCCACGGTCGTGGGCTTCCTGGACCCATTCAGTGATCTGTTCGATGCTTGCCTTCTGCTCCGGAATCAGGATGGCGTGGGCCCCGGCTGCCATGCCGGCGTGCAAGGCAATCCAACCGACGTGGCGGCCCATGACTTCGGCGATCATGCAGCGGTGATGGGATTCGCCGGTGGTACGCAGCCGGTCGATGGCCTCAGTGGCGATCTGGACAGCCGTATCGAAACCGAAGGTGTAGTCAGTGGCATCGAGGTCATTGTCCACGGTCTTGGGGACGCCAACGATCTTCAGGCCAGCATCGGTGAGGCGCTTTGCAGCTGCCAGTGTTCCCTCGCCACCGATTGCGATGATGGCGTCAATGCCAAGGCGTTCCATGTGCGCTTTGATGACATCCGGGCCACCGCCGTTTTCGAACGGGTTGGTGCGGGAGGTGCCCAGAATAGTGCCGCCCTGCTTGGCGATACCGCGGACCATGGTGCGGGGGATGTCGATGACATCACCTTCAACCACACCGCGCCAGCCGTCGCGGAAGCCCACAAACTCCTGGCCGTGGATGGCAATGCCCTTGAGGACTGATCCCCGGATCACTGCGTTGAGGCCGGGGCAGTCGCCACCGCTGGTAAGAATGCCAATTTTCATGTTTGCTCACTCATGGCTTGGAGGAATACGTGCAGAGCGCCACGCTGAGCTCCCAATGATTGTAGACGCGCATGTGGGGTGGGACACAAACGGTTACTTTTGCCCCGGGCCGTGCGGTATTGGAAACCTGGCTGAAAAACAACGGAACGCCCCGCCAACTGGCGGGGCGTTCCATTGTTTCGGCTGGCCGTAACCGGCAACTACCGGGAACGCTGGCTGATGAAGGATTCGAGTGCGATCTTGTTGTTCTGGTCCGGCAAGATGAGCCAGCCCAGGATATAAACCACGAATGCGGGGCCGGGCAGCAGGCAGAAGAGCAGGAAAGCGACCCGGACGTACGCTACGTCGACCCTGAGCTTTGCTGCGATTCCGCCGCAAACTCCGCCGAGCCAGCGTTGCGGACCACGCTTCAGGCCGAAGCCCCTGACGATGCTGAAGAACTTGTCCATAGCTACACCCTTCCCTGTTGCGGTTGCTTTGTCACGTTGGTGCTTCCAGTCACTTCGCCGGGCTCTTCGGTGTTCCGGAACCTTTACGCGCCGACAGGAGACCACCGATCACCAGCGCTGCGCCTGCGCCGATCATCAGGCCAATCAGGACATACGTACCGTTCAGAGTGACCCAGCCGAGGGTCGAGATGACGATCAAGGCCGCGAGGGCGATCACAATCAATCCCCACACCACTGTGCCTATCCGCGCCTGCCGGGGTTCGTCGTCGTCCGCATGCTCCACCTTGAAGCTGGGCTCCAACGGTGGCGTGAGCGGGATCTGCTGGAGGCTCGGCTTTGGAAGGGACTCAGTGGGGCGGGTTTCCTTGGGCAGGGCCTCAGTGGGGCGGGTTTCGGGTGCCTTGCCTGGCTCGTTGGTGCTCATATCAGTTTCCTTCCTGGATGGTCACGTTGCTGAACGTGCCGTCAATTTCCACCACGAGGTTCGCACCGGCCTTTTCGGTGTTGTAGAGCGTCCTCTCGTCCTGCAGGCGGCCACCCCGGTCCGTGCCACGTTCGTTGAGGTTGCCGAATGTCATGTCCGCCCTGACCTCCACGGGGACGTCATCGGGAATGATGACGGTGACATTGCTGGCCGTTGCGTCCACGGGAATGATGACCTCGGAGATCAACGGCGGCGTGAGTTCCATTTCGCTCAAGTCGAGCTGGCCCTTAGCTCCGGTGACGTTGATGCCCAACCGGGCTTGCTCCAGGCTGGTTGGCGCCCAGTTCACGTCATGGAAGGTGAAGCGGTCGCCGTCCCTGGGGACCACATTGAAGATCCCGCCAATGACCAGGGCGGCCACGGCGAGGAAGCCAAGGAAACCTGACGTCCGTCCGCGAAGTCCCGCTATGAGGATGCCGAGGCCGAGTACGGCGGCACCTGTAGCCCAAACCACTGCATTTCCCGAGTTGCCCAGATCGATGACGTTTCCGGCGTCGAGCGCTTTCAACGTACCGCCGGCCAGAAGTGCCGCACCGGCTGAGACTGAAACGATCGCAGCCCCGGGACCCCTGCGCTTGGGAGCGGCGGGCTTGGGCTGCCAGCCTTGCGGGGGAGTGGAATCGTAAGGAGGACGCGGGCCGGAAGGCGTGGACGGTCCCGAGGGGCCGAACGGCCCTGAGGGGGGAACCGGGCCGGAGCCCTGCCCATGACCGGAGCCGTAGCCTCCTGCCGGTCCATAAGCGCCGCCTGTAGAAGGAGACCCGTAGGTTTTGCTTCCGGCCTGGCCACTGCCGTAGACGGGCACACCGGTGTTGGTGCCGGTGGTGGTGGACGCGTATGACGTGGGAGTTCCGTAGGCAGTCGCGCTGCCGGATGCTGCGGAGTAAGGCGTGGCGGTGTAATTCTGATGGCCCACAGGTGGAGTTCCCTTCGAAGCTTTGTTGCGTTGAACCAGGAAGTAGATGAGGTAGAAGACGCCGCCCATCCAGAAGAGCGTCCAGAACAAGCCGGGGAGGCCATCCCATCCCCAGCCCCAGAATCCGCGGCCAAGGCTCGGCAGGCCGATGATGGTGGTGATCAAGGCCCCGGTCATGCCCCCTGACCATCGGCCGGCGGCTGCTTCCTGCACATGGATGCGGCCGTCAGGCTCCGGGAGGAGTGCCCAGGCCACGCCGTACAGCAGCACGCCGACGCCGGCGAAGAGTGCCAGGACAATGAAGATGCCCCTCACAATCAGCGGGTCGATGCCGAACCGGTGGGCCACTCCGCTTGAGACGCCGCCGATCCAACGGTCCGGTCCCCGACGGATGCCCTGGTTACGGATCCAGTCGAAGAAGTTCTGCTGAGAGGCTGCGGGAGCACCGCCTGCTGGCGGGTAAGCGCCGCTGGCAGCACCGCCTGCTGGCGGGTAAGCGCCGCTGGCAGCACCGCCGGCTGGCGGGTAAGCGCCGCTGGCAGCACCGCCGGCTGGCGGGTAAGCGCCGCTGGCTGCACCGTTTCCCGAGGCGGCGCCTGGTTCACCAGGTGCCTCGGAAGATGCCCCGGACGTGGCGCCAGGGGCGCCGGACGCGGCACCCGGGGCGCCGGACGCGGCACCCGGGGCGCCGGTGGAAGCGCCGTTGTTGGCGCTCGAGCCGGATTCGCCGGCGGTGCCTGGCGTTCCGGGTTCCTCTGGGTTCATGCTGTTCGCGTTCATACTTCGATCCTGCCGCCCGGACCACCCTGCCCTCTACTGGGGGATACCCTGATTGATCCCTGAGGGACCCCCGAACAACGCCGGATCCCGGTTCGGGGCACCCTCATCCGTGTTTGGATTGGTACATGACAACCGTTGTTCAACGCCCCACGCTGGTCCGCAGCAGCGACCGCATGATCGCGGGCGTTTGCAGCGGCTTGGCCGATCACTTGGGCTGGCCAGTCAACTTCGTCCGGCTAGGCATGATTCTGGCCTGCTTCGCCGGGGGAGCCGGCGTGGCCTTCTACGCATGGCTATGGACCATGGTTCCCACTGCGGACGAGAACGCCAAACGCAATGCCCGCCGCCCGGCGTCGCCCATTGCTCCTGCGGTGAGCCTCCCGCCCACCTCCGTGGCCGCCGGCCCTTCCGCAGCGACAGCGTACGACGCCGGCCCCTCGCCGAGCGTCGGCGGCGCGCCTCCGGTTTCCGGTTCAGTCCCGGGTAGCCGTTCTGTCTCCGGCAATGGTTCTATCCCGGGCAACGGTTCTGTCCTTGGAAATGCAGGCACCGTGCCTGTGGCCGAACCTGCCGCCTTTGGCAATGCCGCGTCATCCTGGGACTGGGCAGGATCCCGGAGCGGGGCAGAATTCCGGGACGAAGCAGCCAAGGGCAGCGGTAGCACTTTGTCGTCCTGGTTCACGTTCCGCAAGATCCAGTACGGCAAGGAAATCCTGCTCGGCGCAGCCTTGCTCTTGATTGCCGCGATCCTGATCGCCCGCCAGTTCGGCGTTGACGTCCCCTTGGGCACGCTTATTCCGGCCGCCGCCATCCTGGGGGGCGCAGCAATTGCGTGGATGCAGCTTGATGAGACCCGCCGGGCCGGCTTGGTGGACAAGACGAAGGCCGACCAAGCCGGCGGCTGGACCCGTCTGGCAGCGGGATTGGCCCTGGTGGTGGCCGGCGTCCTGGTGATGGTGTCCGGTTCGGGGTCGTGGGAGCAGACGTGGCTGGCGCTGCTTGCCTCTGTCGCTGTCTTGGGCGGGGTCGCCTTGGTGCTGCTGCCGTGGGGGCTGAAGTTCTGGAAGGACCTTGAAGCCGAGCGTGCCGGCAGGGTCCGTGAAACTGAACGCGCAGAGATCGCTGCCCACTTGCACGACTCTGTGCTTCAAACCTTGGCGCTCATCCAGCGCCGGGCAGGCTCCGAGCAGGACGTCATCCGGCTTGCAAGGGCCCAGGAACGCGAACTCCGCTCCTGGCTATTCAGCGATCCCGCCAAGGAATCGGGCCTTCTGGCAGACAGGATCAAGGCCGTGGCGGCAGAAGTGGAGGACTCCCATGGGCATGCCGTGGAGGTAGTCACTGTAGGAGACACTGATATGACGGACCGGCACGAGGCCTTGGTCCAGGCAGCCAGGGAAGCCATGCTCAACGCCGCCCGCCACGGCGGCGGAACGGTCTCCGTGTACTTGGAGAGCGCCGCCGGTAGCACTGAGGTCTTCATCAAGGACCGCGGCCCGGGCTTCGACCCTGATGCTGTCCCGGATGACAGGCTCGGTGTTAAAGAGTCGATCATCGGCCGGATGAAACGGCACGGCGGCACCGCGGTCATCAACAGCAGCAGCGACGGAACGGAGGTCCGGTTGACCCTTCCATCAATAAGTTCGGACGGCGGCGAGCAGCGGAATGGCGAACAGCGGAATGGAGAAGCGAAGCAATGAACAACAGCCCTGAAAGTGGTGCCGGACGCAGGGTGCGCGTGGTCATCGTGGACGATCACACCATTTTCCGCTCCGGATTGAAGGCGGACCTCGACGAACGCGTGGATGTGGTGGGCGAGGCCGGAACCGTGGAACAGGCCATCAGCGTCATAGCCGAGACGCGCCCTGAAGTAGTTCTCCTGGACGTGCACCTTCCCGGCGGGCTGGGCGGTGGCGGCCGTGAAGTCCTTGCCGGCTCCGGCGCTTTCTTGGGCACCACCAGCTTCCTGGCCCTGAGCGTGTCCGACGCCGCCGAGGACGTGGTGTCGGTCATCCGTGCCGGAGCACGGGGCTACGTCACCAAAACCATCTCCGGCAAGGAGATTTCCGACGCCGTCATCCGCGTGGCCGATGGCGACGCCGTCTTCTCTCCACGTTTGGCAGGCTTTGTGCTGGATGCCTTCGGCACCGCTCCCGCCGACATCGCCGATGACGAATTGGACAAGCTTTCTGCCCGCGAACTCGAAGTCATGCGGCTCATTGCCCGGGGATACAGCTACAAGGAGGTTGCCAAGGAGCTGTTCATCTCCATCAAGACGGTGGAAACACATGTGTCGGCGGTCCTGAGGAAGCTCCAGCTTTCCAGCCGCCACGAACTCACCAAGTGGGCAGCGGAGCGCCGCCTCCTCTAACGCCCTCTCACGTCCCGCGGGCTTGAGCCGATCGCTCGTTACCTTTTTCGTAGCCTGTTTCCTGGTGCAGGATATGGGTGTGCTGGCCTGCTGATCCCGGCATGATTGCGTCGCTCTGTCGATCCGATGATCTTGAGAGTGTTGTCACCGGGGTTG
>NZ_JAPSHI010000028.1:0-44287 GCF_031180005.1 Paenarthrobacter sp.
CGTGTTCAGAGGATTTGCCTAACCGCTCTCACTTCAGTGAGCCATGGAAATGTGCATCCAATGCAGGAACTCACGATCGTGAACGTTCAAGGTTTACGGGAGTTCTCGCGGCTACTTCTACTCCCGTACTTTTAACGCCGATAATCTACATTATGTAAAGTAAAACAGTGATTATTGCATTTGATGCACGATCACTCCTCCTCCGCCCCCGGCCACTCGGTATCGCGTCACTTGAAGCCGAAATGTTCCCCTGAACTGGGGAAACACCGCGCGAATGGTCCGCCAGGGTGTTTGTGAGTCCATCGCGCAGGCCCTCAGAGACTGGATTGCATCAGGCTGGAATGGCGCCCGGTTCCGCGGATTTGCGCGAATTCTGCATTAATTGCATGATTCTTGCATCCAATGCAATGTATCAGGAGGCTTTGTGGCGGTCGATTCAGCGGGACGGGTGCTCGACTTCGGCGCTGTGAGTTTCCTTCACCCGGAAGACTACGTGTTCACCCAGATGCTCACTGGCTGGCGCAACCAGCAGTTGAGCCGGAACCTGGCACTTGGCACCATCGAGGGCCGGGAACGGCTAGTGACGCGGTTCCAGGAGTCCACCAACGAGTATCCATGGCAATGGACGCCGGCCCACGTGGACGAGTTCTTCGGGGATCTTCGCGGCGAGAAGCATGCCGCGCAATCCACCATCCGGAGCTACCAGGCAGCACTGAGGGCGTTCTGCGCCTACGCAGCGTCGCCTGAGTACGGCTGGGACCGGGTCTGCGAACAGTACTTCGGAACACACCCTTCGCAGGTCTGCTTTGACTGGAACACCGCAGTCCATGCCCAGGCGACAGAATCCACTCCTGTCCGGCGCCCGTTCACCAGGCAGGAGCTGCAGGCCTTCTTTGACCGAGCCGATGACGAGGTGGACCGGATCGCGACCCTGGGTCGCAAGGGCTGGCTGCCGGCCTACCGCGACGCTGTTCTGTTCAAGGTGGCCTACAGCTGGGGGCTGCGACGCAATGAGGTCAGGCACCTCCAGACCGTGGATTTTGCCCGGAACCCGCACGCCCGGGAGTTCGGCAAGTACGGGGTGCTGCAGGTCCGCTATGGCAAGGCCATGAAAGGGTCTCCCCCGAAACGCCGCAGCGTCCTGACGGTGTTTGACTGGTCGGCAGAGATCATCGCCGACTGGCTGGAACGCGGCCACCGGCACATGACTGACGGGCTGGACCTATTCCCCTCCGAGCGCGGAACCCTGGTTTCCGAGACGGCGCTGAACCGCAGGTTCAACCGCTACTGCGAAGACCTGGACCTCTCCCCCGGACTGGACATCCACTCCCTGCGCCGCTCCTACGTCACCCACCTGATTGAGGCCGGCATGGACCCTCTGTTTGTTCAGCACCAGGCCGGGCACGAACATGCGTCGACTACGGCCCTCTATACGTCCGTTTCCAGCGACTACCGCGTCAAAACACTGCGCCGCGCCCTGGACTCGACCATCAGGGACGCACTGGCCGGGATGGAAGACTGAACCTCATGAAACGAGAGATCGACTACCGATGGCGGCTTGCGGAACTCATGGCAGCCCGAGGAATGCACAACAGCACCGACCTGAGCCCGTTGCTGAAGGAACGCGGCATCGAACTCTCTGCCTCCCAGGTCTACCGGTTGGTCACTCAGCGCCCGGAACGCGTTTCACTGATGATGATTGCTGCGCTCTGCGACATCTTCTCCTGCGGACCCGAGGACCTCGTCACCGTCACGGCAATAGATGCCAAGGTCCGCAAGGTCGCGTCCGACGCCAACGTCGTGGACCTGAACAAGACCATCCGGCCCAAACGGGCCCGCGTGATCCGCGATGACGGCTGAGATCACACCGCGGATTGCCGTCCGCGGCCGGCCCCGTACGGCAGGGGCGTTCACCTGTGACAGATGCTTCAGGTCAGCCGGCAGGCACCGCGCCAGCTGGCCGGAAGGCAGGATCTGCGGGACTTGTTTCACGATCGCCTTGCGCACGCACGGACCCTGCGCCGGCTGCCGAACAGCGCGCATGCTTCCCGGGCGGTCTGCTGCCCACGGCGACCAACCGGTCTGTGTCGATTGCGCGGGTATCACCCAGGATTACCACTGTTCCCGCTGCGGCACGGAAACCGAGCACTACCGCCAGAACACTTGCGCACGGTGCTCACTTCGGGATGACCTCACCGTCCTGTTGCGCGTCGACGAGGACCGGGGACCGGAAACGACGGCGACGAAACTGCTCGGCGCGCTCTGCGGAGCCCAGCGCCCCGAAAGTATCCTCACATGGCTGCGCAAACCTGGTGTTCGCGACTTACTCGCCCGGCTGGCCACCGGCGGCATACCGCTCAGCCATGAAGCGCTGGATCAGGAACCAAAAAGCCTGCGAGTGGAACACATGCGCAGCCTGCTCACCCACCACAAGCTACTCCCGAACAGGGACCACTACCTCGCCCTCTTCGAACGCTGGCTCGCCAGCAAGCTCGCGGACCTTGGCGACGCCGACATCAGACGGCCGGTCGAGTCTTTTGCCCGGTGGCACCACCTGCGACGCATCCGGAGCCTCTCCAAAGACGGGAAACCCAGTCGCGGCCCCGTGCACAGTGCGAAGCAGGAAATCACCGAAACCATCAAATTCCTCATCTGGCTCAAGCTCACCCACGGACGGACCGCCGCCTCCTGCGTCCAAGCCGACGTGGACGCATGGCTGGCCGACGGCCCAACCACCAGGCACGCCATCAGAACCTTCTTCGTCTGGGGGGTCAACAACCGGACCTGCACCAACATCACCATCGGATTCCGACAGGCCAAGACCGCGCCGCTGCTCACCCAGGGCCAGCGGCTCGCCATGCTCAAAGCCTGCCTCACCGACAACGTCGACACCCTGCAATACCGCGTCGCCGCCACCTTCCTTTTGCTCTACGCCCAGCCAGTCGTGAAGATCGCTGCGATGAAAAGCACCGACGTTGTCCTCACTCCCGATGGCCTGCGACTGTCACTAGGCGACGGAGATCCAGCGCCAGTACCGGAACCTTTCGCCTCACTGCTCACAGAACACCTGGCCTCCCGGCCCAACATGCGCACCGGCAGCAGCTCGAGCAGCGAATGGCTGTTTCCCGGATACCGGCCCGGGCAACACATCCACCCCAATACGCTCATGGAACGCCTCCGAGAAATCGGCATCGACCTCCTGGGCGCACGCAACGCATCCCTGCGAGGGCTCGTCAAAGAAGTCCCGGCACCGCTCGTGGCAGAAATGCTCGGTTACAGCTACCAAGTCACGCAAAAGCACGCTGCAGCCGCAGCAGAACCCTGGTCCCGATACCCACGAACTCGGCCGGGGACCTAGATGACACAACCGCTCTTGAAGCACTGTTTAATGACTCAATGAACAAAGCTGCGGCTAGCGACACGCTACTCCTAAGCGCCGTGCCTTCATCGATTCGCACAGACGCTGACTCCGCACTCCTTAGTTTGAGAAGCCCGGAACTCCAGACGACGCCTCACCTAATTCAAGACACGCATTCCGGAGTCCCACAACGGCCCGGAATACTCATCGAGGGTCAGCTCGTCCAGATCCCTTATAGGGTCTACTACGCGTGGCCTGAGTCGCGCCGAACTAGGCATTTGAACCAAACCCAACTACTCGTGCTTTGTGCTTGGATGACTAGAAGCGCTGACGGCAGAATCCGTCAAAAAGCCCTCAGGAAGCTCCTGCAAGAAGACGCTCCGTGGACCATCCCTTACGTCATCCAACTTTGCGGCGAATACGTGGTCGAGATCGCAGCTGACGTACTTCAATTCCTCACCACGGACCTACCAAAAAGCCCAAAACTTCTCCAGTCATACAGACAGTTCATCGCCGACAACCCAACGTTCGTGAAGCTCACAGAACAAAGAGCCCTGAGCTACTGGAATGCCTACGACCGATGGCGATTTGCCCGGGACGACTACCCCCAGCTAGCAGCCCTCCGACTCTTGGATGATCTACGCCGCGACAGCACGGGCAAAAAGTGGGCATGAGTTCCAACCGAATAATCACGCCCTGCGCGCGCTAGTCAAGGAAGTGCCCGCCCCGCTCGGTGCAGAAATGCTTGGCTACAGTTACCAGTCACACAAAAACACGCTGCAGCAGCGGCGGCCCAATGGCAGCTCTACGCGCCCAGCCGAGCGCCTGCCCGACAGACTGCCACTTGAATTCCGGCAGCCTGGGACTCACCATCCCATGTCACGGGCAACCTCTGCGCGTGCGATGTCGATCTGCGTCTGGGTGACACCAGGTACGTCCGTCTCAGTTTCAATGCGAGTCAGGAGATCCGCCAAGGCCTGTTTCTCCGCCGGGTGCGTAATCGGCACCGAGTTCAGATCAACCGACATCAGCCAGTCGTAGAGAACAACAACGTCCGCGCGCCAGAGATTGACGCTAACAGTTGGTATCGAAGGATCCATTTAACAAACTCCCCACCTCGAGTCCGCCCCAAAATGGAGGACGCTAGAACAGAATAGTTTGGAATCGAATACGCACGGTTCCCAGTAAAGCTAGAAGAGGTTCCGTCAGGTCAGTCCCGCGGCAGCTTCTCCTTGCGTCCCGGAACTACTGCTGCTGCTCGGATCCGGCAATGTTGACCAGCCAGCCGATGCCGAATTTGTCTACGCACATTCCGAAGGTGTCGCCCCAGGGCGCCATCTCCAATGGGACAGTGACGGTGCCGCCGTCGATCAACTTGTCCCAGTACGCCCGGAGCTCCGGTTCATCCGCCGACTCTCCACTCAGGGAGACTGAAATGTTGTCACCGGGGTTGTACTCCATGCCGCTTGGCGTGTCAGCAGCCATCAAGGTCAATCCGCTCGGAGTTTCCAGCATGGCGTGCATAACCTTATTGGCTTCCCCTGGATCTTCGCTTGCCTGATAGTCGCCGAAAGTGCTGATGTTGAGTTCGCCGCCGAAGACGGATTCGTAGAAAGTGATTGCATCGCGCGCGTTGTCCCGAAATGAAATGTACGGGTTGAGGCGGGTTGTCATCGTCAGTTCTCCTCGTTGTTGTGATGGTCACACGTCACCGTGCGGAATTGCCAACAGCGCCAACCGGCGCCTCTCCCCCATGCCAGACAGCCTCGTGAACTCAACAGTGAACTCCTCTCCATCCGGGGTCCCTGCCTGGTGGCCCCCGTCAGAGGTTAGTACCGTGAGATCGCCCACACAACGCCCGACGGCGAAACGGCCTATCGCCGACCCGGCGCCACGCGCCGTGGTCTCGGAGCGGTCGCCTGCTTGTCAGTCCCCCGACGTGCGTATCCGACTCACCAAAGCCACGGTATTGGCCTCACTGTCCTCGATGAATGCCATCCACTCTTCCGAGCCGGCGGGTCCTAGGGTGTCGTCTTCATGCATATAGATCACGTGGGGCTCCGTGATGATGCGCACTCCCCTGCGCCGAAGATCTGCCACGGTTCCATTAAGGTCCGCCACCTCTAAGTAAACGAGCGCCGACGGCGCACCTTTCTCCAACAAGAGGCGAACCCCGCCTACATCAAAGAACAGGAGGCCGGGCGGATCAATGATGGCACTCGGCTCAGCGTCCAACAGCGCTGCGTAGAAGGCCGCTGCCCTTTGAAGATCTTCGGCATGCTGGGCCACCTGAACAAATCGCACGGCATCCTCCAAAATTGGGCTCTCACGTGGGCACCTGCCCTCATGGTGACGGCCCATCGGACTGCACGCAAGGGCTGTGGCGTGGGAGCCGGCTTCGCGCAGGAAGGAAGGCCCGGATAGTGTCGGCAGTATGTCTTCACCATCTCGACTTTGGATCCCCGCAGCTATTGCCGACGTTCTGCTCATTCTTGTCTTCGCCGCCATTGGCCGCGACGCACACGCCCGCGGAGACATCATTTCGGGGGCATTCGCCACAGCATGGCCTTTCCTGACCGGAGCTGCGATTGCCTGGGTGGTCATACGTGCGTGGCGGGCACCATTGGCTGCATGGCCATCCGGGGTGTGCATCTGGATCGTTGCGGTGCTGGTGGGAATGTTGTTGAGGGCAGTCACAGGCCAAACCGTCGTACTACCTTTTGTCCTGGTGGCGCTGATCAGCCTCGGCGTACTGCTTCTCGGACACAGGGTCCTTGCGACATTGCTACTGCGCGTGTCGCGTAAGCGGCAGCGGCGGGTGTGATCAAGCCCCACCCAGCGAGAATGCACTAGGCTGGAAATCGTCCGCAACGATGCATTTCCGGAAAGGCCCCACGTGATCACCGCTTTCGTCCTGATCAAAACCGATGCCTCCCGCATACCGGAGACCGCAGAACAGATCTCGGCCATCCAGGGCATCAGCGAGGTCTACTCAGTCACCGGTGAATGGGACCTCATTGCCGTGGCCCGTGTGACAAAGCACGAGGAGCTCGCCGACGTGATCGCCGACCGCCTGTCCAAGGTTGATTCAGTGGTCCACACGACTACCCACATCGCTTTCCGGGCCTATTCACAGCACGACCTGGACGCAGCGTTCGCACTCGGATTCGAGTAACAGCAGGGCCGCTGTTCGTCAGCTTTGGCTGAGGGCGATCCACTTGGCGAGTACCTCGGCAGCCTTGCCGGAGTCAATGGATTCTGCCGCCCTTGCAAAAGCGGTGCGCATCCGCTCCTCAAGGCTCCCATCGGCGTCGAGATCGATTGACACCAGTCCAGCCGCGGCATTCAGCAAAACGGCATCACGCACCGGACCCGTCTTACCGTCGAGGACTTCACGCACCACTGCCGCATTTGCTGCGGCGTCCCCACCACGAAGGTCCGCAACTGTCGAAGGGCGGATTCCCATGTCTTCAGGTGAAAACACCTGCTCCCTGACCGTTCCGTTCCTGAACTCCCAGACAGTGGATGGTCCCGTGGGGGTCAACTCATCCAGCCCATCGTCACCCCGGAACACCAGGCCCCGGCTACCTCGGCGGGCCAAAACTCCCGCCACCAACGGCGCCATGCGGGCATTCGCTACACCCACCGCTGAGGCTTGCACGTGCGCAGGATTGGTCATCGGCCCCAGGAAATTGAAGGCTGTAGGTACAGCCAGTTCGCGGCGCGGAACAGCCGTATGCCGGAACGAGGGGTGAAAAACCTGGGCAAAGCAAAATGTGATTCCCGCTTCTTCGGCGTTCCTCGCCACCTGCTCGATCGACAGATCCAAACGGACACCCAAGGCCTCCAGAACGTCGGCAGAACCCGATGTTGACGAAGCGGCCCTATTGCCGTGCTTCACCACCTTGGCCCCTGCGCCTGCGGCCACCAGCGCCGCCATGGTTGAGATGTTCACGGTGTTCAACCGGTCCCCACCGGTTCCTACGATGTCCAGCTTCTCACCGGAAATGGCGATCGGATTGGCGTGCTGGACCATGGCCGCAACCAAGCCGGCCAACTCTTCCACCGTCTCGCCCTTGGCACGAAGTGCAACCAGGAAGCCGGCGATCTGAGCGGGAGTCGCTTCTCCGGACATGATCGTGTTCATGGCCCACTCTGTGTTGCCCACTGCCAGGTCGTCGCCGTTGATCAGTGCAGAGATGAGCCCTGGCCAGGTATTACTGGCTGCAGGTGCCGATGCCGGAGAAGTCACTCACTGATGCTATCGAGCCAGCCACGCCGATGACCAATGTGAACGAGGCCGGGAACTTTTCCGCGCGAATTCGCGCCTTTGTAGAAAAAGTCTC
Source organism: Paenarthrobacter sp. (assembly GCF_031180005.1). NCBI lineage: Bacteria > Bacillati > Actinomycetota > Actinomycetes > Micrococcales > Micrococcaceae > Paenarthrobacter > Paenarthrobacter sp. The sequence goes on from NZ_JAPSHI010000028.1 coordinate 7,705, forward strand.
CCGAATCGGTGGTTTGCATTGGGAAGTCTGGACTTTTACAGACATAATGTCCTTGTGACATCTGCGACCCATGCCCCCAGTACCCCGGCGCACCCGACGCTGAACCGCCCCAACCTGGTTTCTGTTGGAACCGTTGTTTGGCTGTCCAGTGAGTTGATGTTCTTCGCCGGCCTCTTTGCCATGTACTTCACCCTGCGCTCCACATCCGGAACGATGTGGGCCGAGGAGACGGCCAAGCTCAACTTCCCGTTTGCGCTCGTCAACACCATCGTCCTTGTGGCAAGTTCCTTTACTTGCCAGATGGGCGTCTTTGCCGCCGAACGGCTCGAGCCGCGCCGAACCGGTGGGCTCCTGCAGTTCACACGTTGGGGCATGACCGAATGGTTCTCCCTCACGTTCGTCATGGGTGCCTTCTTCGTAGCCGGCCAGACCATGGAATACGCCATGCTTGTCTCTGAGCATGTATCCCTATCGTCCAATGCTTACGGCTCCGCCTTCTACATGACCACGGGCTTCCACGGCCTGCACGTCCTTGGCGGCCTGATCGCGTTCCTGTTCATCATTGGCCGCGCGTTCGCAGCCAAGAAGTTCGGGCACTTTGAAGCGACGTCGGCGATCGTCACCTCGTACTACTGGCACTTCGTTGACGTTGTGTGGATCGGCCTCTTCCTGGTCATCTACGTACTCAAGTAAGCCCGGCTTTGACTCTTTTTCTACAAGAGGCAGAATTTCAAGAAGCGGCTCTCGGAGCCGACGCAGGATCGAATAAAGGAACCACCACGTGAAGGCACTCTCGCAGAAGCGACGTCACCCACTGGCAGCCATTGCGCTGTTGCTGATGGGCCTCCTCCTCACTGGTGGGCTGTATGCCGTTGCCACAACTGTCAACCAGGCCAAGGCCAGCACCACAAGCTTCAGCGCAAGTGACGTAGAGGAAGGCGGCAAGCTCTTTGCCGCCAACTGCGCCACCTGCCACGGCATGGGTGCCAGCGGAACCCAGGACGGCCCCTCGCTGGTCGGCGTGGGTGCTGCTGCAGTTGACTTCCAGGTTGGCACCGGACGTATGCCCATGCAGATGAGCGGCCCGCAGGCCCAGAAGAAACCCGCCCAGTTCAACGCGGAACAGACCAGGCAGCTCTCTGCATATGTCGCATCCCTGGGTGCAGGTCCGGCTATTCCCGAACAAAACCTCCTTGACGGAAAGGGAGACGCAGCCAATGGCGGCGAACTCTTCCGTGTCAACTGCGCCATGTGCCACAATGCCGCTGCTGCCGGTGGCGCCCTGACCCGCGGCAAGTTTGCCCCCGCGTTGGCAGGTGTGAGCGCTGAGCACATTTATGAAGCGATGGTCACCGGCCCGCAGAACATGCCCGTCTTCAGTGACTCCAACGTCACCCCTGAGGACAAGCGCGACATCATCACCTTCCTGAAGACCATCGAAGCCAGCGGCTCCCCCGGTGGCGCGGACTTGGGCTCACTTGGCCCGGTATCTGAAGGCCTGTTTGTTTGGGTTGCCGGTCTGGGTGTCATCATCGCGTTCACGATCTGGCTGACATCCCGCACGTCCTAATCCGGACACGACAAACTTCTGCTGCACGGTCAGCAGTTTGAAACTGAAAATAACTCGGCCCCGGCCGAGACAACGAGAGAAGGATGAGGCGAATTATGGGCAACCATAGTGACGGCAGTCCGAACCACTCGGGCACCGTAGCTACGGCTGGTCAGAATGAGGTGGAGAAGTTCCAGGATCCTGGACTGCCTCCGCATCGTTTGCGCCTGGCTGACACGGACCCGGTGGCCGCAAAGCGCGCTGAGCGTCAGGTAGCCATTCTGTTTGGCACCTCTGTAATCGGTACGCTGATTTTCCTGGTGGCTTACTTTGCCATCGACCTGGGCGACGATACCTCGATTGCGACCATCCGCAACCAGAACCTCCTTCTGGGGCTCGGTACTGCGTTTGCAATGCTGGGCATCGGCACCGGCATCGTGCACTGGGCCAAGGCCCTGATGCCCGATCATGAAGTGTCGGAAGAGCGCCACGCTATCCGTACTGAAGAGGATCGCCAGGCAGCAGTCCGTATCGTCGACGACATCGTCGATGAGACCGGCATCAAGCGTCGCCCGCTGATCCGCAACACCCTTCTTGGTGCCGTTGCACTTGCTCCCCTGCCTGCCCTCGCCATCTTCGGCGATCTGGGTCCGCGGCCGGACAATGCTTTGGCACACACCATGTGGGCGCCTGAGGGCGACAAGCTCAAGCGCCTGACCCGCGACCCCGATGGCACCCCCATCAAGGCTTCGGACGTCACCATTGGCTCGGCTTTCCACGTGATCCCCGAAGGCCTCAACGAGCTCCACGAAGGCAAGCTGAACGAGAAGGCAAAAGCCGTCGTTCTCCTGATGCGCCTGGACCCGAATTCGCTGAACCCCTCGGAGGGCCGCGAGGACTGGAGCTACAACGGCATCGTTGCTTACTCCAAGATCTGCACGCACGTCGGTTGCCCGGTTGCTCTCTACGAGCAGCAGACACACCACCTCCTGTGCCCCTGCCACCAGTCCACTTTTGACCTCACGCAGGAATGCAAGGTCATCTTCGGACCGGCAAGCCGTCCGCTCCCCCAACTGCCCATCGCAGTTGATGCAGAGGGCTACCTCGTCGCAACGAGCGACTTCAGAGAACCTGTAGGACCGAGTTACTGGGAGCGTGACGAGCATGAGCGCCTCATCAACAGCTGAAGCCCCCTTCGTTCCGAAGACCAAGGTTGGTAGTTTCACCAACTTCGTGGACGAGCGTGTTGGCGGCTCCGGCATCCTGCGCGAGTTCGGCCGAAAGGTCTTCCCCGACCACTGGTCGTTCATGTTCGGTGAGGTGGCGCTGTACTCCTTCGTCATCTTGCTGATGTCGGGTACCTTCCTGACCTTCTTCTTCGACCCATCCATGGCGGAAACCCACTACCAGGGTTCCTACACACCGCTGTACAACGTCGAAATGTCGGTAGCCTACAGCTCATCGCTGAACATTTCGTTCGACGTCCGTGGCGGGCTGTTCATGCGACAGGTTCACCACTGGGCAGCGCTGTTGTTCGTAGCGTCACTCGGTGTGCACATGCTGCGCGTCTTCTTCACGGGCGCTTTCCGCAAGCCCCGCGAAATGAACTGGGTTGTGGGCGGCGTGCTGCTCATCCTGGCAATGGCTGCCGGTTTCACCGGCTACTCCCTCCCCGATGACCTGCTGTCCGGCAACGGCCTGCGCATCATCGACGGCGTGATCAAGTCCATTCCGGTTATCGGAACGTACACTTCCTTCTTCCTCTTCGGTGGAGAGTTCCCGGGTACGGCCGTCATCGGCCGCTTGTATGTCCTGCACATCCTCCTGGTTCCGGCCCTCATCCTCCTGATGATTGTCATCCACCTCTTCATGGTGGTTGTGCACAAGCACACCCAGTACCCTGGCCCGGGTCGTAATGACGGCAACGTCGTCGGCTACCCTCTGGGCCCGGTATACGCTGCAAAGGCTGGTGGATTCTTCTTCATCGTCTTCGGCGTCCTTGCGCTCATGGCTGCAGCGTTCACCATCAACCCGATCTGGAACTACGGCCCCTACGATCCCTCCCCTGTTTCGGCCGGTACCCAGCCTGACTGGTACATCGGGTTCGTTGACGGCGCCTTGCGCCTCATGCCGGGTGTCATCAACGACTTCCATTTTGAGTGGGTCATCTTTGGGCGCACCCTATCGCTGAACGTCCTGCTTCCGGCACTCGTACCGGCCGGAATCATCTTCACAGTGATGTTTATGTACCCGTGGATCGAACGCTGGGTCACTAAGGACAACCGCGAACACCATGTTCTGGACCGTCCGCGCAACGCCCCGACCCGTACAGCGATCGGTGTTGCAGGCTTTACCTGGTACTGCGTGATGTGGGCAGCTGCTGGTTCCGACCTCATCGCAACGCACTTCCACGTGTCATTGAACGATGTGACGTACTGGCTGCGGGCACTGTTCTTCTTCGGCCCTGTTATCGCCTTCATTGTGACAAAGCGCATTGCCCTTGCCCTCCAACGCAAGGACCGCGAAATCGCACTCCACGGTCGTGAGACGGGCCGAATAGTCCGACTCCCTCACGGTGAGTTCATCGAGGTCCACGCACCGCTGGATGAGTACAAGCGCTACAAGCTCGTCGGGTTCGAGTCACCGGCTCCCATCCCGGCACAGCCGAACGAGCACGGCGTTGTAACGCGCAAGGAGAAACGCCGCGCGGCACTCTCACGCTGGTTCTTCGAAGACCGTGTTGCCCCGGCAACGCCGGCGGAACTCGAAGCAGCGCACGCTCATGGCCACCACGAAGCCATCGCAGCTGGTGAAGACCAGAAGAGCCTGAGCCACTAGCGCTCAGCACGCAATGCAAGGGAAGGGCCCGGTCCACATGGACCGGGCCCTTCCCTTATGTATTTCACTCTTCCACGGACCATCAGGGCCCGTTTAGCCCAGGGGCTAGTGCGTGCGATACCCCGAGGAGTAGTTCCGGGTGGGTCGAGTTCCGGGGCGCTGCAAGGGAACCCAGAGCTTATAGCGGTCCGCGCGGTAGTACGAGACTGAGTAATCAACCATTGCGCGGGCTACGAAGGCGTGTCGCTGTATCTTGAGCAGCGGAGCGCCTACATCAACGTTGAGAAGCCTTGCAGTTGACGGTGACGCCGCAGTGGCCTCAATCATGTCCTCGCCCCACTCCATCACCAGACCGAATCGTTCACTCAGAACGTTGTACAGCGATGTTGGGGGCGCCTCGTCGAGGAGTCCCGGAACCCGATGCGCCGGAATGAAGTTTTCATCTACGCTCATGGGTTCGTTGTCAGCCAACAGCAGCCGCCTGAACCGCACCAAGGGCGTGCCCTCATCCAGCTGCAGCTCCCTGGCGAGGAATGCACTTGCCGCGATTTGTTCGAAACTAAGAACCTTTGCGGCGGGCACCATTCCACGACGTTGCATTTCCTCGCTGTAGGAGGTCAACTTCACCTGCAGATCCAGCTTTGGCTTCCTGACAAATGTTCCAAGACCCACGACTCGCTCTATGACTTCTTCGCCAACCAGAGCATCAATGGCCTGACGTACGGTCATCCTGGCCAGCCCGAACCGTTCCGACAGATCCCGCTCCGAAGGGAGCGCCGACCCTGGTGGGCAGGACTGGGCAATGAACGTCCGCAGAATCTCACGAAGCTGAACGTAGATGGGTGTCCCACTGGCACGGTCGATCTCACCGGCAATGCTTGCTGCCTCAGCCACGGCAGCCATCCAGCAATTGAGTCATGGTTCAAGGATAATTCAGGCTGGCGGGAGGTCTAGACCACCGTTGAGAAATGTGGAATGCGTCGCGCTCTGGCGGCTAGGCTGGTAAGGATCATTTTTCAGACGGACGTTCCGTCGTATCAAAGGAGCAGGCTTGCCGGAGCACAAAGCCTTCGTAGCCGCTGAAATCGGGCTGCACGCACGGGCGGCGGCAGTATTCGTTCGGGCTGTCACCGAGACGGGATTGCCCGTCACCATCCGTAAGCAAGACGGCCCACCAGTGGACGCACGTTCCCTTCTGGAGGTCATGACCGAGGATTTTGGGCATGGGTGCGAGGTCTTTCTTGCAGTAGCTCCGGACGCTCTTAGCGACGGTCAGACCCTCCCCGAGGCTGAGAGAGCCCTCATTGCACTTTCCGCCGTCCTGGAGGGCGCACAAGCCCACTGAAAGCACTCCCAGCTTCATTGAAGACCCTCGGAGGTCCACAGTGCGATCCCGCCGCAACGAGGACTTAACGACGATGGGCCCCACCAGAAGGTGGGGCCCATCGTCGTAGTACTAACTAGTTAGTGGGCGTGATCGCCACGGCTGTACTCGAAGACCCAGCCAACCAAGGCAATCAAGGCGAGGCCGCCGGCGACGTAGGTCACCCAGAAGCCGATGGCGAGGCCAAGGAAGCCACCCGCACAAGCCAAGCCAAGAACCAACGGCCACCAGCTCCAAGGGCTGAAGTGCCCCTGTTCGCCAGCGCCTTCGTGGATCTCTGCGTCGGGACGGTCTTCGGGCCGCATGCCGATGCGCTTACCCGTGAAGCCAAGATAGCCGCCGATCATGCCGGCAAGGCCACCGACGAGCAGGATACCCAGGATACCGACCCACTCGTTCCATTCCGTCAGGAAACCGTAGGCAATGGATACAGGGACGAAGAAGAAGACTCCAGCTCCGAAGAGCCACGATTCAATTTTCATTTGCTGACGTCCCTTTGGTCGGCGTTACCCAAAACGGCTGCTGCGGGTGACGGGGCCTCGGCGGTGTGAATCTGGGCCAACTCCGGGTGGTGCAGGTCCAGAGCCGGGCGCTCGGAGCGGATACGGGGCAAGGAGGTGAAGTTGTGGCGCGGCGGCGGGCAGGACGTTGCCCACTCCAGTGAAGCACCGAAGCCCCACGGATCATCCACTTCCACCTTCTTATTGCTGCGCCAGGTGATGTAGACGTTCCAGAAGAACGGCAGGAGGGAAGCACCCAGGACGAAGGAAGAAATAGTGGAGAACTGGTTCATCCACGTGAAGTTATCCTGCGGCATGTAGTCGGCGTAACGACGCGGCATACCCTCTACACCCAACCAGTGCTGGATGAGGAACGTGCCATGGAAGCCGAGGAACAGCAGCCAGAAGTGAATCTTGCCCAGGCGCTCATTGAGCATCTTGCCTGTCCACTTGGGCCACCAGAAGTAGAACCCTGCGAACATGGCGAACACAACGGTACCGAACACCACGTAGTGGAAGTGCGCCACAACGAAGTACGAGTCAGATACGTGGAAGTCCAGCGGCGGCGATGCCAAGATGATACCCGTGAGACCACCGAAGAGGAACGTCACCAGGAAGCCGATGCTCCAAAGCATGGGCGTTTCAAACGTAATGGAGCCCTGCCACAGGGTTCCAATCCAGTTGAAGAACTTCACGCCTGTTGGAACTGCGATCAGCATGGTCATGAAGGCGAAGAACGGCAACAGCACGGATCCGGTCACGTACATGTGGTGGGCCCACACGGTGACGGACAGTGCGGCGATAGCGATCGTCGCGTAAACCAGGCCCTTGTAGCCAAAGATCGGCTTGCGGCTGAAGACGGGGAAGATCTCGGACACGATGCCGAAGAACGGCAGCGCGATGATGTACACCTCGGGGTGGCCGAAGAACCAGAACAAGTGCTGCCAGAGGACTGCACCGCCGTTTTCGGGGTCAAAGATATGGGCACCAAACCGTCGATCCGCACCAAGTGCGAAGAGGGCTGCAGCCAGCGGCGGGAACGCCATCAAGACCAGGATCGCCGTAACAAGCGTGTTCCAGGTGAAGATGGGCATACGCCACATGGTCATGCCCGGTGCACGCATGCAGATGATGGTGGTGATGAAGTTGACGGCACCAAGGATGGTGCCGAAGCCCGACAGGGCCAGGCCGAAGACCCACAGGTCACCACCCACACCGGGACTGAACGTCGTGTTCGAGAGTGGCGCATACGCAAACCAACCGAACGATGCAGCACCCTGGGGGGTGATGAAACCCGAAACGGCAATGGTCGAGCCAAAGAGGAAGAACCAGAAAGCCAGGGCGTTCAGACGCGGGAAGGCAACGTCGGGGGCGCCAATCTGAAGCGGCATGATCACGTTGGCGAAGCCAGCAAACAGCGGTGTAGCGAACATCAGGAGCATCACGGTGCCGTGCATCGTGAACATCTGGTTGTACTGCTCTTTGGTCTGCAGGATCTGCATACCGGGCTCGAACAGTTCAGCACGGATCAACAGAGCCATGACGCCGCCGAGGCAGAAGAACACGAACGACGCAATCAGGTACATGTACCCGATGGTCTTGTGGTCCGTGGAGGTGATCCAGTTGACGACGATGCGCCCCTTGGATTTAGGAACTACGGGAGCTTCTAGGACCCCCGGTGCGGATTGAGTGTACGTAGCCACGTCGCTCCCCTTACTTGGTTTCGTTCAGGTTCGGGTTGCGGTCATATTCCGCACCGAGCAGGCCCGTGTTGCCATCCTGGCGCAGCTTCTCCATGTGAGCCTGGAATTCAGACTCGGAGACAACCTTGACGCGGAAGAGCATTTCGGAGTGGTATTCACCGCAGAGTTCGGCGCACTTACCATCGAAAGTGCCCTCCTTGGTGGGGGTGAACCTGATGTAGTTCGTCTTGCCTGGAATCATGTCGCGCTTCTGGAGGAAAGCGGGTACCCAGAAAGAGTGGATGACATCGCGGGAGTTCAGCTCCAGGTCCACTGACTTGCCAACCGGCAAGTACAGGGTGGGGAGCAGTTCCTTGTTGACCTCTGCACCGGTCAGGTGGGCTTGAACGCCGGCCTCGTGGAGGTCTTCGTTGATGACCTCACCCTTTTTGTAGTTGAAGTCCCAGGCCCACTGCTTACCGCGGACATCAACAACGACGTCTGCGGGCTGCGAACGGTCATCGATCGCACGCTGGTCCTGGTCGGTGAAGTAGAAGAACACCAGCACCATGAACAGCGGGATGGTCAAGTAGAAGACCTCGAGCGGCAGGTTATAGCTGAGCTGCTTGGGGAAACCCGTGGTGCCCTTGCGGCGACGGTAAGCGATGATGCACCAGACCAGAAGGCCCCACGTGATAATACCGACTGCCAAGGCGGCGATCCATGAGTTGACCCAGAGGTCCATGATCCGGTCAGTGTGGTTGGTCGTGCCGCGCTCTGTAGGCAGCCAACCCTTCTCTACCTCTGGTGAACATCCGGTCAAAACCAACGCGCCGGCTAGTGCCAAGCCAGTGATCGATGTGATCTTTATGCGTCGGCTGCCGGTTCGGTTCTGCGAACTCACAGACGGCCCTTCCTCTTGTTGCTGTCTCCCGGCAGGCCGAAGGCTCACCGGGCACACTAAAAGTTTTACTACCCGATGTAGAGCTTACCGCTATCACGCGGTTTTCGCGCACATGTCGGCGCCGTGGCTCCGAACGGTTTCAAACCGCGCGAAGAGGCGCCGACATGCGGCGATGGCTCACATCAGTGGAATGAATCGCCGCAGGCGCAAGACCCGCCGGCGTTCGGGTTGTCGATGGTGAAGCCCTGCTTCGAAATGGTGTCTTCGAAGTCAATGCTTGCGCCGCTGAGGTAAGGAACACTCATCTTGTCCACTACGACTTCAACGCCGTCGTAGTCGCGCACAGCATCTCCGTCGAGCAGGCGCTCATCGAAGTAAAGCTGGTAGATCAGACCCGAGCATCCTCCAGGCTGGACTGCAACGCGCAGCCGAAGGTCTGTGCGCCCTTCCTGCTCGAGGAGGCTGCGGACCTTGCCTGCGGCGACGTCGGTCAGATTGACCTCGTGCGTGGCCAGTTCGTCGTCGTTGGTGACGAGCTGTGCTCCGGTGCTGTTTTCGTTGGTTGCAGTGCTCATTGGCCTACCTTCTTATGAAGCTCCTGGCGGCGGCGCCGGAACGCTGCCTGCCCTTACCCAATTACGTACGGGTTATAGCTAATGCTACGTCGCGCAGACGCTTAGCTATAACTCCTGACGTAACCACAGACAGCAATTCGTTGTTCCCGGCGCGCCGTGGGAGCTTACTCCGCCAAGCCCTCCACGTTGAGGCGGGCCAGCATCAGGGCTTCCGCCAACACGGCGTGCCGGAAGTCTCCGATGTGCAACGACTCGTTGGCACTGTGCGCGCGTGAATCAGGGTCCTCCACGCCGGTCACGAGGATCTGGACGTCCGGATACATGTCGAGGAGGTCTGCGATGAACGGAATCGAGCCACCGATGCCCATTTCCACGGGTTTGACACCCCATGACTCACCCAGTGCCCACAGTGCCACCCGCGCGGCAGTGGAAGTTGTGTCGGTGGAAAAGGCATTTCCCCTCTCCCCCGGACTGAACGTCACCTTTGCACCAAAGGGCGCGTTGGTTTCAACGTGCTGCTTGAGCGCAGCCATTGCGGCCTCCGGGTCCTGGCCTGGAGCCAGTCTCATGCTGAACTTTGCGCGGGCTGCCGGTATGAGGGTGTTCGAGGCGACATCCACAGCCGGGACGTCCATCCCGATAATGGACAGTGCAGGCTTGGTCCACAGGCGGGAAGCAATGGTTCCGCTCCCGGCGAGCCGTACGCCGTCGAGCACTGAGGCATCGGCGCGGTAGTCCGCTTCGGTAAGGTCCACGGCCACCTCGTCCCGGCCCACAAGGCCGGCTACGGCAACGTTCCCGTCGTCGTCGTGAAGTGTGGCAATGAGCCGGGACAAGAGAGTAGGGGCATCGAGCACCGGGCCGCCGAACATGCCCGAATGAACGGCATGCTCCAGGACGCGCACCTCGAAGGTGCCGTCCACCAGACCCCGAAGGCTGGTGGTCAGGGCAGGAACGCCCACTTTCCAGTTGCTGGAGTCGGCAACAACAATCACATCCGCCCGGAGAAGTTCCCGGTGTTCCTCAAGGAATGCCCGGAAAGTGGGCGACCCCGCTTCTTCCTCACCTTCGAAGAAGAACGTCACACCGAGGCCGAAATCTTCCCCCAGGACCTCAGTGACGGCACTGTATGCGGCAAGGTGTGCCATGATGCCCGCTTTGTCGTCGGCGGCGCCCCGGCCGTACAACCGGCCATCACGCTGTTGGGCGACGAATGGTTCCGACTTCCAGAGGCTCCGGTCCCCGGGTGGCTGGACGTCATGGTGCGCGTAGAGCAGGATGGTCGGCTTGCCTTCGGCGGCTGGTCGACGCGCGACGACGGCAGGACCACCGGGGGTACCGTCGGCCTTGTTACAGCGAAGGATGCGGACGTCCTCCATGCCGGCTTCCTTAACCAAGGAAGCCACGGCGTCAGCGCTTCGGTCCAGTTCCTTGGGATCGAAGCTTGCCCATGCAATCCCCGGAATTCCCACCAGGTCTTCCAGTGACGCGAGTGTGCTTTCGAAGGAGTCGTTGACCGCCGTTGTCAGTGCCTCGACCGGAGCGGACCCGGAGTGCCCTTGCTTGTTCTGCGGGATCTCCGCATGTGCTGAAGTCATGGGCCACACTTTACCGTCGGGACTCTCCGGCCGTCGCAGATGCAGCCCCAGCCACCGGGCTTCAGCGAGGCAAAGGACTCCAGCAACCGGACACGTAACGTGCGCCACCTTCCTGAGGGGTATTCTGGATGGGTGTTCGGACGCAAAAAGGAAGAGCCCAGCGCTCAATCAGTAGTAGATCAGGCCTACGCCCCCGCACCGGAGTCCGGTGCGGGAAAAGGCGCCCCAACGCCCAAGCGGAAGGACCAGGAAGCGGCCCGCAAGCGCCCGTTGGTTCCCAACGACCGCAAGGCCTCCAAGGCAGCGGAAAGGGTAGCCATCCAGGACCAGCGGCAGAAAATGCGGCAGGCCCTCGATACAGGTGACGAGAGGTTCCTCCCCCTTCGCGACAAGGGGCCCCAAAAGCGGTACACACGTGACTACGTGGACGCACGCTTCAGCTTGGGCGAGTACCTGATGTTCGGCGCATTGCTTTTCGTCGTGATATCGCTGATCATTCCGCCCACAAGCGCCGGCATCAGCTACGTCCTTATTGGATTCTGGATCATGTTCCTCGCAGTCTTTGTGGACGTCTTCATCCTGTCGCGCAAGCTTCGCAAGCGCCTTACCGAGAAGTTTGGCGAAGTAGAGCGGGGCTCCATCTGGTATGGCTGCATGCGTGCCCTCCAGTTCCGCAAACTCCGCCTTCCCAAACCTCAGGTAAAGCGCGGCCAGTACCCCGCCTAGGAGCCGGAAACCCAGGCACTCCAACCCAGCGCCACAACCTTTGCAATCAAGAAGACCCCGGACCACTGGTCCGGGGTCTTCTTGCAGCCGGTATCAGCGAGCTGCCCGCTGCCGAAGTTTCACGAGGCCCTTGTTGATACGCGAAGCCCAGAACGGTCCTTCGTAGAGGAAGGCTGTGTAGCCCTGCACCAAAGTTGCGCCGGCGTCCAAACGGTCCTGTACGTCCTGCGGGGTCTCCACGCCACCCACCGCGATGAGCACGAGCTGGTCCCCCACAGCGTCCTTGAGCCTGCGCAAGACTTCCAGGGAGCGCTGCTTCAGGGGTGCTCCCGACAATCCGCCGGCACCAAAAGACTCCACCTTCGCGGCATCGGAGACGAGCCCATCACGGGAAATTGTGGTGTTGGTGGCAATAATTCCATCGAGCTTCAGGTCCAGCGCAAGCCGTGCAACGTCGTCGACATCGTCATCGGACAAGTCCGGCGCGATCTTGACCAGCAAAGGTACATGCCGACCGGCGGCTTCGTCGGCAGCGTCACCAACGGCCCGTAGCAGGGGACGCAGCGTCTCCACATTCTGCAGCAAGCGCAGCCCCGGTGTGTTCGGGGAACTAACGTTGACCACCAGGTAGTCCGCTGCCGGGGCCAGGCTACGTGCACTCACCAAGTAGTCCTCGGTAGCGTCGTCGAGCTCAACCAGTTTGGTCTTGCCGATGTTCACCCCAATAACCGGCCGGACGTCCGGGTGCTGCCGTTGCAAAGCAGCCCGTGCGGACTTGAGTCTCGGGGCGACTGCTGCGGCGCCGTCGTTGTTGAATCCCATGCGGTTGATGACCGCTTTGTCCTCAATCAAGCGGAACAGGCGGGGTTTTTCATTGCCTGGCTGCGCTTGGCCGGTGATGGTCCCCACCTCCACATGTCCGAACCCAAGCTCGGACAAGGCTTCGATGCCGTGACCCTCCTTGTCGAAGCCTGCTGCCAGGCCGAATGGAGACGGGAAGGTGAGCCCCAGCGCCTTCGTCCGAAGGGAAGCATCAGGAGCTGTAATCCTGGAGAGAATCCGGCCGGCACCGGAACGGTGGGCCGCCCGGATGCCTTTGAAGCCGATCTTGTGGGCCTTCTCGGCATCCATCCAGGAGAAGGCCAACTTGAAGAATGTGGGGTAAACACGCATGGTCCTAGTTTTCCCGTTTACTGACAACTCACCAAACCTGTGACCCGGCCCGCGGCCAGCATGTAGGCATGCCATTGGAAAATCGTGACGCAGATCATGGACTCCGATAAGGTCGCTGCCGACGTCGGAAGGAGCATTTCGGGATGTTGCCTTTTCACGGCGAGGGCCGCGGGCCGGAATGCCGCTGCCAGTGTCTAAGCTAAAGCCATGGAATGGACGGCTGACATCCTGGGAACCGACTTCCAATCCTGCAGGGTTGACGCCCCAGGGCCGGATGGCGTGGTCCGGCATGCCACCTTGATTAGGCACAGGGTCCAGTCCAAAGGCCAAGCCGATGGCGACGCCTACTCAGCTCCGAGGCGCTACGGTGCCGTGCTTTTCCTGCACGGTTGGAGCGATTACTTTTTCAATACCGAGCTGGCCCGCTTCTGGGCAGAGCAAGGCTACGACTTCTATGCCTTGGACATGCACAACCACGGCCGGAGCCTGGAGGCCGATATGCCCGGTGGCTACGTGGCCAACCTGGCTGACTACGATGCCGAGATTGAGAAGGCGATCGGAATCATTCGCTACGATCACGCCGCCCGCTCAGCGGGAAGCCTGACCTTGATGGGCCATTCAACCGGTGGGTTGGTTGCAGCGCTGTGGGCCAGCCGCCACCCGGCCGACGTCCAATACCTGATTCTCGACAGTCCATGGTTGGAGATGCATGGTAGTTCACTGGTGCGGCGTGCCGCGCAAGCCATGGTGTCGCCCATCGCAAAGATCCGACCGGAGACGGTCTTGAGGTTGCCGGAGCGGGGTTTCTACTTCCGGAGCATCAGCAGCACTGCTGAAGGGGAATGGACCCTGGACGAAAACTACAGGCCTCCGCTCGCTTTCCCTGTCCGGGCGGGTTGGCTTAGCGCCGTGTTCGCAGGTCATTCGCAAGTAGCCCGCGGCTTGAAGCTGGAGATGCCTGTCCTTGTGTTGACTTCCACCACCAGCGCCAATGGCATGGTGTGGCAGGAATCGATGCGCCGCTCGGATGCCGTCCTGGACGTCAGCGTCATCGCTTTACGGGCGATGGCCTTGGGTCGGAGCGTTACCTTGGAACGCATCGACGGAGCCCTCCATGACGTCTTCCTTTCAGCTCCTGCAGTAAGGAAGGACGCATATTCACGACTGGCCCGGTGGGTCAAAGGATTTATGGACAACAATGAGCCGGACCGCCGGCGGGAAGGGGACGCATGACCACCACGGAGGAGTCTGTTTCAGTATGGCAGCCAGACGTCCTCGGACACGGCTACGAGCGCATGGATTTGCCCTTGAAGTCCGACGAGGAGGGGCCGGTCAAAGCAACCCTCGTCAGGCATGCACCACTCATGACCCAACCGTCCCAGCACGGCGCGCTTGACTTCCTGGCTTCCTTTACCAAGCGCAAACGACGCCCCGCCCCCTCTGATCCCGGCGGAGCCCCAAAGGTGGTTCTCTACCTGCACGGATGGGCGGACTACTTTCTACAGACGGAGCTGGCCGAGTACCTAACAGCGTCAGGCTTTCACTTCTATGCCCTGGACCTTCGGAAATTTGGCCGCAGCCTGCTCCCGGGACAGACGCCCGGCTACACATCTGATCTTGGCGTTTACGACGAAGACCTCGCTGCAGCCTTGCGTGAGATTGAACGCGATGTAGCCACACGGACCCGTAACGCGACGCCGCCTACTATCCACATGCTCGCCCATTCCCTGGGCGGCTTGATCGCCGCCCTTTGGGCCGACCGTAATCCCGGCCGAGTGGGAACGTTGGTCCTGAATTCTCCATGGCTCGAACTACAGGGAAGCAGCCTTGTCCGAAGTATCGCCATGCATCTGGTGGAACCCTTTGCGAGGACCGATCCAAAACGTCCTTTCAAATTCCCGGAAATGCCCGCATATTGGGAGAGCGTCAGCAACGAGGCACATGGCGAATGGATGCTGGACCCAGTGTGGCGTCCGCGGGCTTCGTTTCCTATCCGGGCCGGATGGACAAAAGCAGTTCTGGCGGGCCATGCCGCGGTGGAGCGCAAGCTCAACATAGACGCCCCGGTGCTGGTGCTTTTGTCCGGGAGGACCAGGATCCAGGCAGAATGGACTGCCGACCTCATGCGCGCCGATGCCGTCATCGACGTTGAAGAAACGTCTCGGCGGGCGCTTGGCCTTGCCCGCCGGACTGCCGTGTTCCGCTATCCGGGCGCCCTGCACGATGTTTTTCTGTCAAGACGCACAGTCCGCCAACAGGCATACCGTGACGTTGCCGTGTGGCTGGGGGCCTACCCGTACTGAGTTAACGTGTACGTGCTATTTCACAACGGGCGCCGCGTCCACGGCCCCTCCGTAGCGCCGGTCGCGTTTGGCATAAATTTCGACGGCGTCCCAAAGGGTCCGCCGATCCACGTCCGGCCACAACGTATCCATGAAGACGAACTCAGCGTAAGCCGATTGCCACAGAAGGAAGTTGGATAGTCTTTGCTCCCCCGAACTGCGCAGGAAGAGATCCACATCGGGAAGGTCCGGCTCATCCAAATACTTTTGAATGGTCTTCTCCGACACCGAACCCGGCTTCAACCGGCCAGCGGCGACGTCGTGGGCAATGGCGGAAACGGCGTCGGCAATTTCTGCCCGCCCACCATAATTAACACACATGGTCAGCGTGCAAGTGTCATTGGCTCGGGTGTAGTCCTCTGCCTCTTCCAACTCCTTGATAACCGATCCCCACAGACGGGGCCGGCGACCAGCCCAACGGATGCGGACACCCCACTCGTCCAGTTGGTTGCGTTGGCGGCGTAGTACATCCTTGTTAAATCCCATGAGGAACCGGACTTCTTCCGGTGACCGGCGCCAGTTCTCGGTGGAGAACGCGTACACACTGACGTACTTGATCCCGAGTTCGATCGCTCCTGCCATGACGTCCAAGAGCGCTGGCTCACCGGCCTTATGTCCCTCTATTCGAGGGAGGCCTCGCTGATTAGCCCAACGCCCGTTCCCGTCCATGACTATGGCCACGTGCTGAGGGATGAGTTCACTTGGAATACTCGGCGGCAGGGCCCCGGAAGGGTGTCCATAGGGGGCGACCACGGGGACAGCCCTTGCCGCGGTTGATTTACTCTTCTTTCCAAGTGCCACTGTCAGCTTCGCTCCACGTGTTTGAGTGATTTCAGGGCACGTTCAAGGTGCCACTGGAGGTAACTGGCCACCAAGCCGGCAGCCTCCCGCCTGTGCCGCGGATCCGAAGCATCGGCGACGCTCCAATTACCAGTTAGTAAGGCGCCCAGCAACAGCACTGTCTCCTGCGCCGGAGCCGGAGAACCCGGGGGCCGGCAGTCGCCGCAAACCATGCCGCCAATTGGTGCAGCAAAAGCCGTATGAGGACCGGGACGGCCACAACGCGCACAATCAGTGAAGCTGGGCGCCCAGCCACCGGTGGCCAACGCCCGCAAAAGATAGGAATCAAGAATGAGTTCGGGCGGATGATCCGAACGACTCAAGGCAGCCAGCGCACCAACCAGCAGATTATATTGGGCGGTCCCTGACTCGGTATCAGCATCCGTGAGTTTCTCGGCAGTCTCCGTCATGGCTGCGGCCACAGTGAACCGCCCATAGTCGGCCGCGATACTACTTCCGTACGCGCCCTTCGCCACGGCCTGGGTCACAATGTCCAAGGTCCGGCCCGAGACCAGTTGCAGATCCGCCACCATAAAGGGCTCCAGCCGCGCGCCAAAGCGGCTACTGGTCCTGCGAACTCCCTTGGCAACGGCACGAACCTGGCCATGGTGTTTGGTCAGCAGAGTGATGATTCGATCCGCCTCGCCCAGCTTGTGGGTACGAAGCACCACGGCATCGTCCCGATAGGACCGCGCTGCAAACGACGGATTGGCCACAACTAATCTTCCCACTATGCCTGGTCCGGCAGTGTTCGCCGGACCGTGTGGTGACGGTATTTCCCGTCACCACACGGTGGGCTTATGCCTGGGCGTCCCGGACGGCCCGGTTCACTGCCGAAATCAATGCCTTGAGGGAGGACGTGGTGGTGCTGGGGTCAATTCCGACACCCCACAAAACGCGTTCTCCGACAGCACATTCAACGTACGCAGCAGCACTGGCGCTGCCGCCTTCGGACAGGGCGTGCTCGCTGTAATCGAGCACCCGCACGTCAACACCGTCGTGGTGGAGTATGTCCAAAAGTGCCGCAATAGGGCCGTTGCCGTGGCCGGTGCGGCGGACTTCGACGCCGTCAATCCGCAGGTTTGCGTTCATGGTCATGGCACCGGATTCATCCGTCTCGGTGCTCACACTACCCAGTCCATAGCGACCCCACTGAGCCTGTTCCTCTTCCGAAGGCAAGTACTCGTCTTGGAAGATCTGCCACAGCTGGGCACCGCTGACCTCGCCGCCCACGGCATCGGTACGCCGCTGGATGACACCGGAGAACTCGATCTGTGCCCGGCGGGGCAGATCCAGGTTGTGCTCGTTCTTCAGCAGGTAGGCCACGCCGCCCTTGCCGGACTGGGAGTTAACGCGGATGACAGCTTCATAGCTGCGGCCGAGGTCCTTGGGATCGATGGGCAGGTACGGAACCTGCCACGTGTAGTCGTCAACCGACTTCCCGGCAGCAGCAGCGTCCTTCTCGAGCGCCTCAAAACCCTTCTTGATGGCATCCTGATGCGAACCGGAGAAGGCGGTAAAGACGAGGTCGCCACCGTAGGGCGAACGCTCCGGGACCGGCAACTGGTTGCAGTACTCCACCGTGCGGCGTATCTCATCAATATCGGAGAAATCAATCATGGGGTCTACGCCCTGCACGAACATGTTGAGCCCCAGCGTCACCAAGTCGACGTTGCCGGTACGTTCGCCGTTGCCGAACAAACAACCTTCAATGCGGTCGGCGCCTGCCAGGTAACCCAGCTCAGCTGCAGCTACGCCGGTGCCGCGGTCGTTGTGCGGGTGGAGGGAGATGATGATTCCCTCGCGGGGATGCAGGTTCCTGTGCATCCACTCGATGGAGTCTGCATAGACGTTGGGGGTTGCCATTTCCACCGTGGCCGGCAGGTTGATGATGACCTGCTTGTCGGCAGATGCCTCAAAGACATCAGCAATTGCGTTGCACACGCGGGCGGCATACTCGAGTTCGGTTCCCGTGAATGACTCCGGTGAGTACTCATACGTGATGTGCGTGTCCGTCAGGGTCTCTTCATACTTCTTGCACAGCCGCGCACCCTGCAACGCAATATCCAGAATGCCGTCTTCGTCCTGGTTGAACACAACGCGGCGCTGCAGCACAGATGTGGAGTTGTACAGGTGCACGATTGCCTGTTTGGCGCCGACCAGAGATTCGTAAGTCCGTTCAATCAGGTGTTCACGTGCCTGCGTCAGAACCTGGATGCTGACGTCGTCCGGAATATGGCCGCCCTCAATGAGCTGGCGAACAAAGTCAAAGTCGGTCTGCGACGCTGAGGGAAAACCAACTTCGATTTCCTTGTAGCCCATCTTGACGAGCAGCTGGAACATCTTCAGCTTGCGTGCCGGGCTCATGGGGTCGATCAGTGCCTGATTGCCATCGCGCAGGTCAACGGCGCACCAACGCGGAGCCTTAGTGATGACCTTATCCGGCCAGGTGCGGTCCGGGACCTCGACGGTGATCTGGTCCTGGAACGGCAGGTAGCGGTGAATCGGCATACCGGAGGGCTTTTGTGCATTACGCATGACGTGTGGCCTTTTCTCTAAGAACTAAATGAAAGCTTAGCCGGACACAACGGAACTCCGCGGCGAGGATGGCCCAGCTTCAGATAGCTTTCAGGCCTCGCCGCGGCAGCTAAGAAGAAGCATCGCCGTACGCACAAATTCACAGTAACACGATGCGTATGATGACAGTGCAACACCTCATGCAACGTCCACTATGCAGACGCCGCGACGGTGGAAACGCCGACTGCAGTGTCCACACAAGGAGCCACAGTGCCACAGTCGGGGATCTCTCTTTCCAACATCGATCACAGCGTCCGGCCCCAGGACGACCTCTATCAGCACGTCAATGGCGCGTGGCTCAACAGCACAACGATTCCGGACGACAGGCCGCTTGAAGGTACCTTCACGGCCTTACGCGATGGCGCGGAGTTGGCAGTGAAGGCGATTATCGAAGAGGCAGCCTCCCAAGGCGAGTCAGCCACCGGCGTCGAACAGAAAGTCGGCGGACTCTACGCCAGTTTCATGGACGAAGAAGCAGCCGAGGCGAAAGGGATGGAACCCGTGCGAGGCCGGCTCGATGAAGTTCGCGCGGTGGGCTCACCAACGGAACTGTCCGCCCTCATCGGACGGCTGTTCCGCTCGGACGTCTCCGGACTCTTCTCGATCTACCCCGCACCGGACGCAGGCAATCCGGAACGCATTCTCCTCTATATCGGACAGGGTGGCCTGGGATTGCCGGACGAGTCCTACTACCGTGAAGAAAAGTTCGCGACCATCGTCGATGCCTACGGCGACTACATTGCCAAGCTGTTCAACCTTGCCGGCATCCCCGACGCGCATGCTGCCTCCCAGCGCATCGTCGCACTCGAAACCGCGTTGGCTTCCCACCACTGGGACAATGTCACTCTTCGGGATCCGCAGAAGACCTACAACCTCAAGACCGCAGCCGAAGCCGCGGAACTGTTCCCCCTGCTCGACACCTGGTTCCAGGCGGCGAGGGTGGAACCTGCCAAGCGAAGTGAAATTGTGGTGAGCACGCCGGACTTCTTTGTGGGTACGGCAGATTTGCTGGTATCCGAGCCCCTGGAAACCTGGAAGGAGTGGCTGACCCTCCGGGTTCTTAGTTCGGCTGCACCCTACCTCTCCTCCGCATTCGTATCCACAAACTTCGATTTTTATGGCACCACGCTCAGCGGTACGCCACAGAACAAGGAGCGGTGGAAGCGCGGGGTGGCCGTCGTCGAAGCGGCCCTTGGCGAGGCAGTCGGCCAGATCTACGTTGATCGGCACTTTCCCGCCGGCCACAAAGCAAGAATGGAGACGCTGGTCTCACACCTGATCGAAGCTTATCGGGAGAGTATCTCTTCCCTTGGTTGGATGGGTGAGGAGACCAAGAAAGAGGCACTGAAGAAACTGGATGCGTTCCGTCCAAAGATCGGTTTCCCGGACAAGTGGATCGACTACTCCGCCGTGGAAATTGACCCGACGGATCTGCTCGGCAACGTGGAGCGTGCCCATGACGCCGACGTGGACCGACACTTGGATGAGATCGGTAAGCCCGTTGATCTAACGAAGTGGCTGATGACGCCGCAGACGGTAAACGCCTATTACCATCCGATGCTTAACGAGATTGTCTTCCCGGCAGCTATCCTTCAGCCTCCCTTCTTCAATGCAGATGCGGATGACGCTGTGAACTATGGCGGCATCGGCGCTGTGATCGGTCACGAAATCGGTCACGGTTTCGACGACCAAGGGTCGCAGTTTGATGGCAGCGGCGCGCTTCGCAATTGGTGGACGGAGGACGACCGCACATCCTTTGAAGCCCTGACGGCGAAGTTGGTTGCCCAGTACGACGCCCTGTCCCCCTACGCTGCGCCCGATCATAAGGTCAACGGCAAGCTAACTCTGGGCGAGAACATCGGCGACCTCGGAGGCCTCACTATCGCCTACAAGGCCTATCTACTCAGCCTGAACGGAGCCGAGCCGGAGGTCCTCGATGGCTTCACGGGCTTCCAACGGTTCTTCATGTCGTGGGCTGCAGGTTGGCGCCAGGTGATCCGCACCGAAGAAGCCATCCGGAGACTGGCTACCGACCCCCACTCCCCCAACGAATTCCGCACCAACGCCATAGCCCGCAACCTCGACGCCTTCCATGAAGCGTTCGCCGTGACGGAAGCCGATGGCATGTGGATGGAACCTGAGGAACGCGTCAGCATCTGGTAGTACCCGAAAGCACAACGGCCGGCCAGTTCTTCAACTGGCCGGCCGTTGCTGTGTTCTGCCAAAGCAGAAATCTACTACTGGTCGATGTACAGGGGATTCACTTGTTGGCAAATGGCATCATTGGCCGTTTGATCGACAACATCTGACGGTACTGAGGCCGCGCCGTACGCCGTCCCGGTACCGAAGTCAGTGCCTACGTAAAGCTGCACGCCAGCTACCCCTGGGGCTTCCTGGACCTGCGCGGCCGGGATGCCGAAGAGTGCGGCGACATCGGCTGCCACGTCCGCAAAGCCCGGTCCGTAGTAAAGCACTGTCTGATCCACAGGATTCGCCAGGTAAGCCACGGTCTGGGCAAATCCATTGCCAGTGAGCACTGTCATGAGCTCCTGTGCCCGGGTAGCGACACCGCTTCCGTTGGCAACAGCAACTGGCTGGATTGCTTTGTCATACGCAGGCGCGGCAGGGGTGGTCGCAGTGGGCTGTGGAGCCGGGCTTTCGCTGGGTGCTGGCGTGGAAGTGGCGCCAGGTGTTGTGAGGTCGAGGTCGGCACGAAGTGCCGCGAACAGCTGTGAAGCCTGAGGCTCCACGAGTTCCAACCGGTTAGGGTCAACCGCCGCCTGCTGCGTGGGCACAGCCACGAACGCAACCTTGGAAACGTCAATATCCTTGAGTCGGCCACCAATGGTCAACAGTGAAGGAACTGACGCCAGTCCCTCGTCCACTGTCAGGTTCTGCGTGACCACATCCGCGATCTGCAACAGCCTCTGCGGATTGCCCAAAGTTCCCTCGTCCTTGAGCTTCCTGGTGAGGGATGAGAGGAACGCTTGCTGCCCCTTGATACGGCCGAGGTCACCTCCGTCACCGAAAGCATGCCTGGTTCGGAGGAACGCCAAAGCCTGTTCGCCTTCCACCAAGGAATCACCTTTGGCGAGGCGGAGGCGGGAATCCGGGTCAAAGACCGGATCACTGACGCAGACGTTAACGCCGCCCACAGCGTGAGAGAGCTCCTTGACGGCGTTGAAATCGGCCATCATGAAGTGGTCAATTTCCAAGCCGGTCAGCTGGTTGACCGTATCCACGGCGCAACCGATTCCGGCCTCTGCCATGGCTTCATTGATCATTACGCCGCTCCGGGCAGGGAAAGTCTGGTTATTGGTGCGGTCTGTGCACTGCGGCACGTCCACCAACAGGTCCCGCGGGAAACTCAATACGTTGACGCGCTTGTTGTCCGCGGAGATATCCAGGAGCATCATGACATCGGAGTGCCCATAGCCGGTGGAGTCTTCAGTGCTGCCGTACTCGGCGTTCTTCCCATCTCGGGTATCGGAGCCAAGGATCAGGATTTGCAGTCGGTCCGTCTTGTCATCGACCAGCGGATCACCGGCATTGCGTGTTTCGCCGGCACTAAGAGGTGCCTTGGTGATGTTGGTTTGCAGCCGGATAAACCAAAAAGCAGCAAAAGCAACGCCTGCAACCAGCGCAACGGAGACCACGCCGGTAACGATTTTCAACCACAGCGGCAGGCCTTTGGGCGCCTTCATATGGCGAGGCGTACCGTCGGCATCCTCTCCATGGCGTGCCCCAGTGGGGCCAGCGGTGCCGGTGCCCTGCGGGCGGGCGTCACGACGTCGCACTATTTGGTTTACCTTTCATCAAACAGCTGGGTCCCCGCAATCATAGTTGCCGTTTCTGGGAAGTTCCTTATCGGGCCCGAAGCCACGCCGAATCCAGTGATGCCAATTAGAAGCCGAGTTTGACCAATTGCTTGGGATCCCGCTGCCAGTCTTTAGCAACTTTTACATGGAGATCAAGGTAAATGCGCGTACCGAGCAGCGTTTCAATTCCTTTGCGGGCATTGGTTCCCACTTCACGCAAGCGGCTTCCCCCCTTGCCGATAATGATGGCCTTCTGCGAAGGCCGCTCGACATAAAGGTTCACCCGAACATCCAACAGCGGGTTGTCCTCGGTCCGGCCTTCGCGGGGAACGATTTCCTCCACCACCACGGCGAGTGAATGCGGAAGTTCGTCGCGGACGCCCTCAAGGGCAGCCTCTCGAATAAGCTCTGCGATCATGACAGCCTCAGGCTCGTCAGTCAGCTCGCCATCAGGATAAAGCGGAGGCGACGACGGCATGTGGCTGATCAGCACATCTGCCACGGTGGAAACCTGGAAACCATCGGCAGCAGAAACAGGCACGATGTCAGCCCAGCCCTGCTCACCTAGAACGTCGCGTCCCAACGCAGCGACCGCTAGCAGCTGCTCCGTCAATGCCTGACGGTCCACAAGGTCCGTTTTCGTCACCAGCGCCACGATCGGCTTGCGTCCGACGGCGGCCAGCTGAGCCGCGATGTATTTGTCGCCGGGGCCGATTTTTTCGTTTGCCGGCAGACAGAAACCGATGGCATCGACTTCCGCCAGTGTGTCTGCCACAAGTTCATTGAGACGCTTACCCAGGAGGGTACGGGGCCGGTGAAGGCCTGGCGTGTCCACAAGGATCAACTGGGCATCATCCCGGTGGACGATGCCGCGGATGGTGTGCCGTGTGGTTTGCGGCTTGGCAGAGGTGATCGCCACCTTCTGGCCAACCAAGGCATTGGTCAGTGTCGACTTCCCTGCGTTGGGCCGGCCGACAAGGACCGAGAAGCCAGCGTGGAAGCCACCGAAATCGGCATCGGCATCGAATTTCTTATTTTGCTTGCTCACGTGGAACTCCCTGTTGCGTTGAGTCGGCGTCATCGAGTAGGTCTTCAAAGTCAGTGTCTTCCTTTGGCATGGCTGCCGCAATGATGTGGCTGACCCTGTTTCGGCGACCCTCCAGCCTATCCGCCCGGAGCGATATACCGTTCACTTCGACCGAACTCCCAACAATCGGGACCTGACCGAGGGCTTTGGCAAGTAGGCCACCCACAGTATCCACTTCGTCGTCGTCGAGGTCGATGTCGAATAACTCACCCAGGTCGTCGATGCTCATACGGGCGCTTACGCGGTACGTGCCATCGCCGAGGTCGACCGCTTCCTCGGCGGCGGCGTCGTATTCATCCACAATCTCGCCGACGATCTCTTCAATGAGGTCCTCAAGGGTGACCAGTCCAGCGGTGCCGCCGTACTCGTCGATCACGATCGCTACGTGTGTGGACTCCTTCTGCAGTTCCCTCAGGAGGTCGCTCACTGGCTTCGATTCCGGAACGTAGCGGACATCCCTTGCAAGTGAGTCGACATCATGGGCTTGCAGTCCCGGTTCGCTGCGGTGCATGGCTGCAGCCACGTCCTTGAGGTAAAGAATTCCACGGATTTGATCCGTGTTCTCACCGATGACCGGAATCCTTGAATAACCCGAACGCAGGAAAAGGCCCATTGCAGTTTCGAGGTCCGAGCCCATACCGATGGTGACAATGTCCGTGCGGGGAACCATGACAGAGCGCACCAATGTGTCACCGAAGTCGAAGACTGAGTGGATGAGCTCAGCCTCATTGTCTTCGATCATGTCCGACTCTGCGGCGCGATCCACGAATTCACGGAACTCTTCTTCACTGACGAAAGCGTCGTCCCCGCCCGGGGCGCCAGGTGCAACTGCCTGCCCCAGAGCCACCAACCAACCGGGTATGGGTCCCAATATCCAACACAGAAACCTGATCAGCGGAGCAGTGAAGCGAACGACTGGTCCCGAGTGCGCCCTGCCCAACTGCCTGGGTGAAACGCCCACCAGCACAAAGCCAATCACCGCCATGATGCCCGTAGCTGCGAGCCCTGCGAGCCATACGTTGTCCAGCAAACTGTGCAGGACCACGGCTACGGCAACTGCTGCCGCCATTTCGAACCACACGCGCCAAAAGCGCAGTGCCCGCATGTGAGCGATCGGGTTCTTGAGAATGCCCCCCAGCGCTTTGCCCTTGCTGCGCACTATTGATTGTTCGGCCTCATGCCGGGGCAGGAAGTTGAATGCAGCCTCGGCTGCGGTCAGCAGTGCCACGAAGCTGAGGAAAACCAGCGCCATGCCGACCAGGATGATCGAGGTCACTGCATGGTCTCCATGGGGGCATCCTTGCCCAGGAATTCAGACAGCAGTTCCCGCTGCAAGCCGAACATCTCTTCCTTTTCCTCCGGCTCTGCATGGTCGAAGCCAAGCAGGTGGAGGATGCCATGGGTGGCCAGGAGCAGCATCTCATCCTGCGTGGAGTGCCCGGCATTGCGTGCCTGGACCTCGGCCACTTGCGGGCAGATTGCGATGTCGCCCAGCATTCCTTGCGGCGTGGGCTTGTCCGGAGTGCCTGGTGTCAACTCGTCCATGGGTACGGACAACACATCCGTAGCTCCGGGCTCGTCCATAAGTTCGATGTGCAGCTTTTCCATGGCCGGTTCATCGACGAGCAAAATGGACAGCTCGGCCTGGGGGTGGATGTATAGGCGCTCAAAGATGAAGCGTGACAACTTCACCAGTTGCGCTTCGTCCACTGCTACACCGGACTCGTTGTTTACTTCAATGCTCATTTACGTTCTCCACGTGGGTACTGTGTTCCTGCGGCGTCGGTGCGGTGTGCGTCGTCCCATGTGCTGTAGGCGGAGACGATGTCAGCAACCAATCGGTGCCTCACCACGTCAGCGGCCTCCAGGATGGAGAAATTGACGTCGTCGACCCCCTTCAGGATCTCCCTGACGATCCGCAGGCCCGATGTTGAACCGGAAGGCAGGTCGATCTGGGTGACATCGCCTGTGACCACCATTTTCGATCCGAAACCGAGGCGGGTCAGGAACATCTTCATCTGCTCCGGAGTGGTGTTCTGGGCTTCATCGAGGATGATGAACGCGTCGTTCAGAGTCCGTCCGCGCATATAGGCCAAGGGAGCGACCTCGATGGTCCCGGCAGCCATCAAGCGCGGGATGGACTCGGGATCCATCATGTCGTGCAAGGCGTCATACAGCGGGCGAAGATAGGGGTCGATCTTGTCGCTCAGGGTGCCGGGGAGGAAGCCTAGTCTCTCCCCCGCTTCCACCGCGGGCCGGGTCAGGATGATCCGGCTGACTTCCTTCGTCTGCAGGGCCTGCACTGCTTTGGCCATCGCAAGGTACGTCTTTCCAGTACCTGCCGGACCAATTCCGAAAATTACGGTGTTGTCGTCAATGGCGTCAACGTAGTTTTTCTGGTTCAGCGTTTTGGGCCGTATGGTCTTACCCCTGCTGGACAGGATGTTGTGCGTCAGGACATCCGCCGGATTCTGAACGGACTGCGTCCTCAACAGGGACACGAGCTGCTGCAGGATATCCGGAGTGACCACGGTCCCCTTCGCTACGAGCCCCCGGACTTCCTCCAAAAGACGCATGATACGTGGAATGACTGCGGAAGGCCCGGTCATGGAGAGTTCATTGCCACGGACGTGGAAATTGACGTCCTGGAACTGTTCCTCGATGTATCGCAAGGCTTCGTCGTGGCTGCCCAACGAGTGAACCATTTGGTCGGAGTTGTCGAACGTGACAACTTCCGTGCGCGTACCCGGTAGTGTGTGCGGGAACTCGGTGGGCGGCTGGTTGCCGTTTCCGGTCCTGAGCCGCCCGTTCAAAGATTCACTCATAGTGCTGGCCTTAGGCCTTTTCTCCTCCGGTTGGTCGTATTACTCCATCGATTCGACATTCGTGGCCGCTGAAAGGCGCCGCCCGGATGCCGGAATGTCTTCAATCCTACGCCAGCCCGGCCCGCGATGAACCTCAGCGGACGGCATCTTCGGGGCCTGCACCGTCACGTCAGACATATTGTCTCAACTCTGCATCAAGCGGGTATCAATCCTGTTTCAGTTGACGTCCGGCAACCCAATCCCGGCCGACCGCCGTCGACGATGTGCCAAGCTGGCATAGCGGGTGGGATCAGCACCCTGTGGTCCGGCCCCGGCGGCTGCGGCCGCCAAGAGACACGTTAAGGCAGGAAACCCATCGCAAAGCCAGTAAGCATCCGGAGCGGCGCGCACAGGCGGACGAGGTCCGTCATCGCCGTGCCAGCGATGTTTTCTGTCCTCTTGCTGACCGGGTGCATAGCCAATGGCGGCGATAGCCAATCAAGCATAAGTTCGCCACCGGTCACCGTCCAGGATGCCCCGGCCAGCAACGCTCCCCTGGAGACCACGCAGGCCTCCACCAAGATCCCGGTCTACTGGATCGGACGCAGCAAGGAAGAGGTCTACCTCTACCGCGAGTTCCGGGACATTCCCAGCGACGGGAACCCCGTAACCACCGCGCTCCGGATCATGATGTCTGAAAAGCCTTTGGATCACGACTTCTTTACGCCCTGGCAGGATCCGGAGAGTCTTGCCACCTCGATCTCCGGTAAAAACGTAATTACCGTTGATATCTCCCGGGACGCTTTCAATTCGAACCTCGACGCCGGAATGGCGCATCGCGCCGTTCAGCAGTTGGTCTACACGGCTACGGCAGCAGCCTCGTCGTCGGGAGTCATAAACTCGGGCCAGCAAATCCAGGTTGTCATTTTGGTTGACGGACACAAGGACTACATGGCGTTCGGGCAGGTGCAGCTCGGCCAGCCCATGGAACGGAACGCATCGCTGGTGGCGCCGCTCTGGATAATCGATCCGCAGGAAGAAACGTCCTTGCCGGCCGGCGTCGTGAAGTTCAACGGCCGTAGCACGGACAGCTCACGGCCCGTCAGCTGGCAGATCCTCCAAGAGAACAGCAAAGGCGAAAAGACCAGCCTGCTCACGGGCCAAACCGAGGCAACTGGTGAACCGGGACAATACGGACTTTTCAGCTTCAGCGCTACGTTGAAGGCCGGCAAGTATGAGTTGCGGGTTTCACAGGTCGACGAAGCCGGCGCAACCATCGAAGCGAGCACCGATACCCGCCTGTTCAACGTCGGCTAGCGACCGGGGTCGGATACTCTGCCGGTCCGTCCAACTGCGGGCTGGTTACCAGCGGCCCAGAACGTCACTGGCCAGAACGACGGCGGCAGGTCCCGCCGTCGACGACCGCAACACATGGTGACCCAATAGGGCCGTTACGGCACCCGCATCGCTGAGACGTGTAACTTCACGAGGTGAGATTCCGCCCTCCGGTCCAACGATCAAAAGGACCTCGCGCGGCGTACCTGAAGCCTCATTTGGCAACGCATCCGACTTTTCAAGGACAGTCCGCAGGGGGTTCTTGGCGTCTTCATGCAGGATGATGGCTAAGTCAGCGGTCGCAACACTCTTCGCCAGTGCGGAGGTGTCCACGATGTTTCGCACCTCAGGGATCCAGGCACGCCGCGCCTGCTTGGCTGCTGCAGTGACCACCGACTGCCACTTCGCGTGGGCTTTAGCAGCCCTTTCGCCCTTCCAACGCACGATTGCTCGTTCGGACTGCCAAGGAATGACGGCATCAATTCCTAGTTCCGTGGCCGTCTCGATGGCAAGTTCATCGCGGTCGCCTTTAGCAAGGGCCTGAACCAGCACCAACCGGATTTCGGGCTGCTCCTCGTGGACCACCTCGGATGCCTTAACGGTCAAGCTGCTTGATCCGGCGTCGACTACGGTGCCTATCAGCCGCACGCCCGATCCATCCGCCAGGTCCACCGGCTCACCCACAGCCAGGCGCTTGACCGTGACAGCATGACGGGCCTCAGGACCATCCAGCACGAAAGTGGAGCCCGGAATCACCTGGTCGAGGCTACCCGCCGTTGTAAAGAAAACGGGATTGCTCACCGCTACAGGTTACCCAGCTTGTCCCGCAGCTTCGCGAACATGCCGCCGCTTGCCACAAGCTTTCCTTCGGTGAACTGCTCACCGCGCAGCTTGGCGAGTTGCTGCAAGAGTTCTTCCTGGGCAGGGTCGAGCTTGCCTGGCGTCTCCACGTGCAGGTGCACCTTGAGGTCGCCTCGTCCGTAACCACGGAGGTGCGTGACGCCCAGGCCGCGGAGGGTAATGACCTCGCCCGACTGCGTGCCAGCCTTCACGTCGATATCCTGCGCGCCGTCGAAGGTGTCCAGCTGCAGCTCTGTACCAAGTGCCGCCGCCGTCATGGGAACGCTGAGCGTGGCATGAAGGTCATCGCCTTCACGCATGAACATGGAATCGTTGTTGACCCGGATTTCGACGTAGAGATCACCGGCGGGACCACCTGCGGGACCTGCTTCGCCCTGCCCGGACAACTGGATGCGAGTACCGGTTGCGACGCCTGCCGGTACTTTGATGGTGAGGGAACGGCGGCTACGGATTCGGCCCTGTCCATTGCACTCGTTGCAAGGGTCCTTAATGACCGTGCCAAAGCCCTCGCAGGAACCACAAGGTGCAGTGGTCATGACCTGACCAAGAATGGATCGGACGGCCCGCTGTACCTGGCCACTGCCACCGCAAATGTCACAGCGTTCCGGGTGGGTGCCCGGGCGGCAGCAGCTGCCGTCACAGGTGGGGCAAACCACAGCAGTGTCCACTTCAAGCTTCTTGTTTACGCCGAACACCGCGTCCTTGAGGTCGATGCGGACGCTGATGAGTGCGTCCTGGCCGCGACGGACACGCGAGGCGGGACCACCGTGGCCGCCGCCGCCACCAAAGAAGGTGTCGAAGATGTCCTGGAACGCGAAACCCTGACCGGAGTAGCCGCCACCGAAACCGTTGTCGGTGCCGTTCTCATTGCCAGTGGCATCGTAGACCCGGCGCTTCTGGGGGTCTGACAACACTTCGTAAGCGTGGGTCACGGCCTTGAACTGTTCCGCGACATCTTCACCGGGGTTTACGTCGGGGTGCAGTTTCCGCGCCAACTTGCGGTACGCCTTTTTGATCTCTTCCCCGGTGGCTTCCGGCGAGACTCCCAAAACGTCATAGTGGCTGCTCAAAGTCGGTATCTCTTCCTTGTTGTACTGCGGATTTTTCCTCGGACCGGCTTGTTCAACCGCCGAGAATGCGGGAAAGGTAACGGGCCACGGCGCGTACGGCTGCCATGGTGGTGGGATAGTCCATGCGTGTCGGACCGAGAATCCCCACTTTCGCGCCGGAGCCGTAGCCCGTAGCTACGACGGACGCCTCAGCCAGTCCGTCGTACGGATTCTCACGTCCAATGCTCACGGTGACGCCGCGGGGATCATCCCCCATGTCAGACAACAACCGGAGCATGACAACTTGTTCCTCGAGAGCCTCCAGCACAGGACCGATGCTCAACGGGAAGTCCACATTGGAGCGGGCCAGGTTGGCGGTTCCTGCCATCAGGATGCGCTCTTCACGGCTGGTGTCGCTGAGTGATTGCAACCCCTGAGCCAGCGTCTGCGCCACGCTGCGGAGCTCCGGCGGACACAAGGCGACTACCGAAGGAAGCACTTGGGGCAAAAGAGCCAGCTGGGTGGCGGCGATGCTGCCGAGGAAGCGCGACCTCAGGAGCATCAGCGCCTCGTTACTCACGTCAGAGCCGGCGTCGATGACCTTCTGCCCAACGCTGCCCGTATCCGCAATGAGGACCACAAGCACCTGTTTTGGGGCCAACAAGACGAATTCCACGTGCCGGACCAGAGCACGGTTGGAATGCGGATACTGCACGACGGCCACTTGGTTGGTCAGCTGCGACAGGAGCCTTACAGTTCGCTCCAGGATGTCATCAACATCATCCGGGCCTTCAAGCAACGAGTGGATCGCCCTGCGTTCGGCAGCCGAAAGCGGTTTGACTTGGGAAATGCGGTCAACGAAAAGGCGGTAGCCCTTGTCCGTTGGGATTCGGCCCGCGCTGGTGTGGGGCGCTGCAATCAGGCCTTCCTCTTCCAGGACAGCCATGTCGTTCCTGATGGTGGCACTGGAGACGCCAAGATGGTGACGCTCCACGAGGGCCTTCGATCCAACAGGTTCCCTGGAATGCACGTAATCCTCAACGATGGCACGCAGCACCTCAAGCTTGCGCGGCTCACTCATTGCTCCACCTCCTGACGACTACCTTGGTCCCTGCGACCGGTCAACGCGGGATCTCAACCGGACCACCACACTTAGCACTCAACATGCCCAAGTGCTAACAAGTCTAGTATGAGCCACCCCGTTGCTAGCATTGAAACCTCCCGTGGCCGGCTTCGGCCCGCGCCATAAACCCGCACAAAAGGTAGGAATCCCTTGGCTTTCGACAATTGGGGCCCGCAGGATCTGTCCGCTCCCAGCAAAAACCAGCTGCCGGAAGTGGCCGTACAGCGGGGAATGGTCCTCGAAGACGTGCAGTCGGGCTGGGTGGGCGAAGTCACTCGTGTTGAGAAATCAGGCGGAATGCACGTTGTCTCCCTTGAAGACAGGCGTGGAAAGATCAAGTCATTCCAGTTGGGATTCGGGTTCCTTCTGGAGGGGCAGGCCATCCGGCTAATGCCCCCTGCCGCCCGTCCTGCCGCCTCTGCCGCTCCTTCCAGCCGGACAGCGTCCGGATCCGTGAGGGTACAAGGCCAACGTGCCCAGGTGGCAAAGGCCAGCCGCATTTGGGTGGAAGGAAAGCACGACGCCGAGCTCGTCGAGAAGGTCTGGGGTGACGATCTCCGTGTGGAGGGCATCGTCGTGGAGCCTTTGCATGGCGTTGACGACCTGAAGTCAGCCATCGCTGCCTTCAATCCTGGCCCGGGCCGCCGCCTTGGCATCCTGGTGGACCACCTTGTCCCCGGGTCCAAAGAGTCGCGCATCGCCGCCGATGCAATGACGGTGCCCGGAGCGGCAGGAAACGTTTTGATTGTCGGCCACCCCTATGTGGACGTCTGGCAGGCCATCCGGCCAAAGGTCCTGGGCATAGAGGCTTGGCCTGCCGTTCCACGAGGGATCGATTGGAAGACAGGAATCCTCACAGCCTTCGGCTGGCCCCACGATACCGCAGAGGACATAGGCTTGGGCTGGCAGCGGCTCCTCGGAGCGGTTCGAACTTATGCCGACCTTGAAGCCTCACTCCTGGGCCGTGTCGAAGAAGTCATCGACTTCCTGACAGTTCCTTGAGGCGACGTCCATGAAGGAACAGCAACTACCGTGTCAACGGGGCGTTGGTCCCGGGAACTACGTTGGGGCCGGTATTCTGGGACAGCAATACCGCAGCATCTTTTAAAGCAAAGGGAAGACACCGTGGCAGATAACGCTCCTGAAGAACCGGGTAGCGCCGCAGGCCGGCCCCAGTACCATGGCGCGCCTGCCAACGCACTCCCGTTAACGGCCAGCGAAGACAGGCAGTGGGCTACGCTGGCCCACTTTGGCGGCATCCTGGGATGCCTGCCATCCCTTCTGATCTACTTGATTTTCCGGGATCGCGGGCCGTTCACCGCGCAGGAATCCAAAGAGGCGCTGAACTTCACGTTGCCTCCCACCATCGCCGCAGTGCTGGCCAACATTCTGGTGCTGCTGCCGGTTGTGGGCAACATCTTCGCCGTGATTGCCACAGCCATTTGGGTGGCCCTGACGTGCTTCTCAGTCTCGGCCGGAATCCGGGTAAACCACGGGCAACCTCACCGTTACAAGGTCAACCTGCGCTGGATAAAGTAGCCCCGCCCCTTTCGGGCGGGCGCTGCGGTTAGTCCGGAAGGATCCTGCGGACTACGGCGTCAGCCAACAGCCGCCCCTTCAACGTCAAGACAAGCCGGCCCTTGAACGCCTGAACGGGGTCCACCAGCTCGTCAGCAATCAGCCCGGCCATCGCATGCCTCCCGATCGCGTCCAATGCATCCACGGACAAGCCCGTTCCGAGCCGCGCTTCGAGCATGATGCGCTCAACTTCGCGGGTTTCAGCGTCGAGGGTTTCCCGGCCGGCGGCCGGCGAGCTTCCAGCAGCCAACCGTCCCGCATAGGCAGTGGGGTGCTTGACATTCCACCACCGAACACCTCCCACGTGGGAGTGTGCCCCTGGTCCGATGCCCCACCAGTCATCCCCGCGCCAGTAGGCAAGATTGTGCCGGCAAGCCTGTTCCGGTGTCCGGGACCAATTGCTGACCTCGTACCAGTTCAATCCTGCTTGGGAGATCATTTTGTCCGCCAACTCGTACTTGGCTGCGTGGTCGTCGTCATCGATTCCGGGTACTTCGCCGCGTCGAATCTGGGCGGCAAGTTTGGTACCGTCTTCGACGATCAGTGCATAAGCACTGATGTGATCCGGCTGGTATGAGAGCGCAGTTTCGAGTGACAGCTGCCAGTCAGCCATGGATTCCCCGGGCGTGCCGTAGATGAGGTCCAGGCTCACTGCAAGGCCCGCTTCACGTGCCCATTGCACCACCAGAGGCACGCGGCTTGGAGTATGGGTGCGGTCCAGTACTTTCAGAACGTGCGGGACGGCGGATTGCATGCCGAACGAGACCCGGGTGAATCCGGCATCAGCCAGCACCTTCAGAGATTCGGGGGTCACAGAATCGGGATTGGCCTCAGTTGTCACCTCAGCGCCGGGCTCCAAGCCCCAATGGTCGACGGCGGCGCGCAGGATCCGCGCCAGGTCTTCCGCCGGGAGGAGCGTGGGAGTACCCCCACCAAAGAAAACAGTGCTGAGAGGACGCCGAGGCAAACCGGACGCGTCCAGTGCCAACGACGCGAAGTCGAGCTCAGATACCGCCGTAGTAGCGTAAGCATCCTGCGAGGCCCCACCGCCAAGCTCGGTGGCCGTATAGGTATTGAAGTCGCAGTAGCCGCAGCGAACGGCGCAAAACGGGATATGGACGTAGAGCCCGAAATTGCGGTGCTCGACGCCGGCCAGCACCTGCGGAGGCAAAATGCCATCCGCAGGTGCAGGGTCGCCCAGAGGTAGGACGCTGGGCATTTACTTCTTGGCCTTGTCCTTGGACTCGTCAGTGGTCAGGGCTGCGATGAATGCCTCTTGGGGCACCTCCACGCGTCCAACCATCTTCATGCGTTTCTTGCCTTCCTTCTGCTTTTCCAGAAGTTTGCGCTTACGGGTGATGTCACCGCCGTAGCACTTGGCAAGAACGTCCTTGCGGATGGCCCGGATGCTCTCGCGTGCAATGATGCGTGATCCGATGGCGGCCTGGATAGGCACCTCGAATTGTTGCCTGGGAATGAGCTCACGGAGCTTCCCCGTCATCATCACACCGTAGGCGTAGGCCTTGTCACGGTGGGTGATGGCGCTGAATGCGTCCACTTGTTCACCTTGGAGCAGGATGTCCACCTTGACGAGGTCGGCCACCTGTTCGCCGTCGGCTTTCCAGTCAAGCGAGGCGTAGCCGCGTGTCTTGGACTTCAGGAGGTCGAAGAAGTCGAAGACGATTTCGGCCAGCGGGATCCAGTAGCGGAGCTCCACGCGATCCTCGGACAAGTAGTCCATGCCGCGCATCTGGCCACGGCGGCTCTGGCAGAGTTCCATGATGGATCCGACAAATTCGTTGGGCGCCAGGATGGTTGCGGACACCATTGGTTCACGGACCTCGGAGATCTTGCCCGTGGGGTACTCGCTGGGGTTGGTGACGTGGATAACCTTCTTGTCCTCCAGGGTCACCTCGTACTCCACGTTGGGAGCCGTGGAGATAAGGTCCAGGTTGTACTCGCGCTCGAGGCGCTCACGCGTGATCTCGAGGTGAAGCAACCCAAGGAACCCAACACGGAAACCGAAGCCCAGCGCTGCAGACGTCTCGGGCTCGTAAACCAGCGCGGCGTCATTGAGCATCAGCTTTTCGAGGGCGTCGCGGAGTACCGGGTAATCCGTTCCGTCCAGCGGGTAGAGACCGGAGAAGACCATCGGCTTGGCATCGGCGTAACCGCTGAGCGACTCCGATGCCGGCTTGGCCAGGTTGGTGACCGTGTCGCCAACCTTGGACTGGCGGACGTCCTTCACACCGGTGATCAGGTATCCCACCTCACCGACGCCCAAGCCCTTGGACGGTGTGGGCTCCGGGGAGCTGACACCAATCTCCAAGAGCTCGTGCGTGGCCCTGGTGGACATCATCTGGATGCGTTCCCGGGGGTGCAGCATGCCGTCAACCACACGGACATAGGTGACCACGCCGCGGTAGGTGTCATAGACCGAGTCAAAGATCATGGCGCGTGCCGGAGCATTGGGATCGCCAACGGGCGCGGGAAGGTCGCGGACAATTTTGTCCAGCAGCGCTTCCACACCTACGCCGGTTTTACCTGAAACCTTGAGCACATCATCCGGATCGCCACCAATCAGGTTGGCAAGCTCAGCCGCATACTTCTCGGGCTGCGCGGCCGGGAGATCGATCTTGTTCAAGACCGGAATGATGGTGAGGTTGTTTTCCATCGCCAAGTACAAGTTGGCAAGGGTCTGGGCCTCGATGCCCTGGGCAGCGTCCACCAGCAGCACTGCACCTTCACAGGCCGCCAGGGAACGGGACACCTCATAGGTGAAGTCGACGTGGCCGGGAGTATCGATCATGTTCAGCGCATAGCTGTTGCCATCGAGTTCCCACGGCATACGAACAGCCTGGGATTTGATGGTGATGCCGCGCTCACGTTCGATATCCATACGGTCCAGATACTGGGCCTTCATGTCGCGTTGCTTAACGACGCCGGTGTACTGCAGCATGCGGTCGGCCAAGGTGGATTTACCGTGGTCGATATGGGCAATGATGCAGAAGTTCCGGATGATGGCCGGATCTGTTGCGGCGGGCACCGGTGCGGTGCGGGCCATGGGAGACACGCAGGATCCTTACTGTCGACACTCGCGCGGTAATTCCCGCCACTGGGCATAGGCCAGTCGGAACAAGCCGCGCATCTGATCCTCTAGTCTCCCATGAACCGGCGTTTCGCCGTACATTGCGTGCCGGGCACTAGCAGGAGCCAGCTGTAGCGTTGTCACATGGCTTTCGACTTTCGCCCTCTTGGCAAACTCATCATGCGGTCCCTCGAGTCGTTGGGAGGCAACAGCACCAGGACAGCCACCCCGGCAGGTGCCCGAAAGACGCAGACCCGGCGATCCGACGTCGTGCGCCAACCAGGCCCCTACCCCGGCGATTTTCGTGGCTCGGTTAAAGTCAGCTACTCCCCCAAACCCGATGGCCAACCGGACCCTGGCGAGATTGTGTGGAGCTGGGTTCCCTATGAAGAGGACCACACGAAAGGCAAAGACCGCCCCGTACTTCTTGTTGGTCGGGACCGCGAGTGGCTGTTGGGTCTCATGCTGACGTCCAAGGAACACGACAACGACGCGCGGGCGGGCGAGTATGTCGATATCGGAACCGGCGCCTGGGATCGGCAAGGCAGGCCCAGTGAAATCAACGTGGGTCGCGTCATCCGGCTGAATCCTAACGCGATCCGGCGGGAAGGCGCTGTTCTGGGAAAGTCGCAGTTCCACGAGGTTGCCCGGGCGCTACAAGCCCGGAACTAGCCAGCCTATGCGCCAGGTTCTGCGTGACCCCTGAGTTTCTGCTATCCTTTATAGCTGTGTGTCCGTGCAGGTCGACGGCCATACATGGTTGGCTGCCATAGGCATCCCCACGCCGCTCAGTCGATGGCCAACCTGAAAACCCTCTAGACCATTTCCGCATTAAAAAGAGAGTTCATACGTGGCTAATATCAAGTCCCAGAAGAAGCGCATCCTCACCAACGAGAAGGCTCGCCTGCGTAACAACGCCGTCAAGTCTGAGCTGAAGACGGCCATCCGCGCCGTCACCACCGCCGTTGAGTCTGCCGACAAGGATGCTGCTGGAACTGCACTTGTTGCTGCCAGCCGCAAGCTGGACAAGGCTGTCAGCAAGGGCGTTATTCACAAGAACAACGCTGCAAACCGCAAGTCGGCGATCTCCAAGAAGGTCAACGCACTCTAAGGTTTTCCAGTTCGACTGAGCTGATCAAAAGGCCGGCGCCC